>DADO01000057.1:11533-16625 GCA_002509325.1 Methanosarcina sp. UBA402
ACTTTCTATAACTATATTTCTCATGACACTTTTTCTATAACTATATTCTCATGACACATTTTTTTCCTGACCCCGTTTTTAGAATGCATTGGCTAAATTAGAAAGCCTTTTTAGATTCAGGTTTTAGAAAAGTTTTTTCAATAAGTTGCGTCATACCTATAAAAGGCAATATAAATTTTTGTTGGCAGTTCTTACATAAAAGCTTATCTGGTTAATAGGCTACCCTCGAAGGTCCCACTAGGGACAGATATATATACTACTAACATCTATTGAAGGTTTCGCTGTGAGATGCAATGTGCTCCGGTAGTGTAGCCCGGCCAATCATTCCGGCCTTTCGAGCCGAAGACTCGGGTTCGAATCCCGGCCGGAGCACCAAATTCTTACATCGATTTCTTTCTATAACGATCCTCTTTCGATCCTCTTTCTATAGTGTTTTTACTAAAGTGTGAATAATAGATTTTCAAGCTCCGCTGCTGATTTATTGAGCTTTTCAAGCAATCAACTTTTCTTAACTCATTCTTTAACGCTTTTTCAGGATAAGAGAATGGAATTCTTTTATTTCTCGGATTTTTTCTAGATTTTGTTCTTCGTCAAGCAGACCTGCTGTGTTGATGGACTCGAGCGCAGCTTTTGCGGCAAAACAAGCTCCTTTCAGGCCCCGCTCTAGAGTAAGCACACGGATCGTTTCAAGAGACCACGCGATCTGGACGAGTATGTTTTTCAGGCCGTGTTGAGAAACCGCAGTACCCAGGTTTTCAAGTGCCTCAATTACGGCCCTTGTGTGGGGCTCGCTATTCTCCCTTACAGCGGCATTACCCAGGTCTTCAAGAATGACTGCAGCTTCCAGAGTACTGTTTTCGATTGCCTGTTCTGCCGAAGCAGCTCCTATCTCTCCTAGGAATCCTGCAGCAGCAATTCCGGATTCAGGAAGACCTTTCCCCATGGATTTCAGGGCTACCTGCATAAGGTAAGCTTCAGAAAGGCTTACCAGGGTTTCCATTTTAATCCTTGAAAAATACTTCCCGCAGTTCCCAAGCGATTCGACTGCGCCTTTTGCTGCCGTATCCAGACCTTTTTCTGCAAACTCCAGGGCAAGGCTCCCAACAATGGATAAAGTTTTTATGGCAAGCGGCTCCCGCTTCTGACTGGCAGCCTCAAGAGTTATATCCCCAAGAACACGACCTGAAGCCGCACATGCCTGCTCCATTTTCGTTTCAGCAGCTGCCCTGGCTATATCCCCTATCGAAATAATGAGTGCTTTTATATCCAGCTCGTTTTCAGCATCGGCTTCCTGGTGAATCAACTGGAATGCAAAATCCCTGAGTTTATCAATGGCTTCTACTGTGCCTCTTAGATCCCCATTATATGCATTTTTGAGCCCGTCTTCGATAGACCTGACTTCATCAAGCTCATTTTCATTCACTGACAGTATACCGACCCCTCAATAGTCCTTATCAATCCTATGTCCTCACTCCAGATTAGTTTTCTTATCGAAAGCAGCGTCTGTTCCCTTCATGCCTGCACTTTACCTGTAATCCTTTGCAGTGCCTTGCCTTTCAGCTTCTTGTATAGTACTATACAAGACCCAGTGGCATTATGAAACCCATCTGGCTATCCATATCCATATAGATTAATTATGTCCTTACACTTGTAATTGCCCTTTGACAATCGATATTTATGAAACGGATGCCAAAAATATTGTTTTAATCGGAGGCATAAGTATCTTTTAGCCGCCCGGAGTCCTGCAGCCTGGATACAAGCTACTAACCTGATAATTTTACATCTGAGAGCCTGGTATCTGAATCGGTTACCAAAAATTCATAGAATAAAAGCAATTTATTACAAAACTAATTCATTTTCGTTAGTGATTTTACTAACAAAAGTGACTCATCAAAGGACTTAAATAGGATAGCACATTATTAATTATATAAAAAATTTAGTAAGGGTCAATATTGGGTAAAACTTGAAAGCTGAACTTTAACAAGGAAAAAATGGGTTATTTATACAATTTACCTAAGTTAATCAGTTGTGCTTAATTCATAATAGTATTAAAAATCCATAAGTTATGCTAGAAATTTATTAAAAAGTATCAATTCATAAGTTGATGTAAGTTGGTAATTGATTGAGAGCCCTATTTGATGGCCCAGGGCTCCCAATCGGTGAAACCCCCTTTAAAGAATACCCCCAATATTCTTCGTATAGTCGTAAGAGAAACAATGCAGAGATCCAAATGGCTGTGATTGGTTTTGGTGATTGATTGAGAGCTCTTATATGATCCCTTGGAGCTCTCAACCTGTGAAACCCCTTCAAAAAATCCCCATAAGCTATGCACAATATGCATTGTTGCGCTTCTCTTACAACTACATCTTTCTAATGCTGAAATCGTATATATAATAAATTACGCCAAATATTTAATCGCCTGCCGTTTTTGTCTTAAAGTGAAATTTTGTACAGGAGATGAATTTATACTATGCTTCAAAAATATAATCTGTCATTAAAATATGCTGATATTAAATTTTTTAATGACTTTAAAATATAAAGCAAAGAATTAACGAATTGAAATTGAATGAAAAAAGGACAAAGAATTAACAACTCGAAATTAAATTAAAAAGGTATCGACCTTAACGGTCGATGAAATCCCCGGGCGGTTAACCCTTTTAACATTTGATCAATTTCTGTTTTTAATTAGTTTCTGTTTTCATCCTGTATTTAATGAATTACTATTTTCATCCTGCATTTAATGAATTACTATTTTCATCCTGTCTTTAATGAGTTACTGTTTTCATTCTGTTTTTTAAGGAGTTCCACAGCCAGCTCCCTGAGTTTATACTTTTGGATCTTACCACTTGCTGTCAGAGGGTATTCATCCACGATGAAAATATGCTTTGGAACTTTATAACGGGCGATCTTGCCTATAGCATAATCCCTTATGTCGGCTTCGATAAGGTCTGCGCCTTTTTCGAGAATTACAAAAGCCCCTACGAGTTCCCCGTATTTTTTGTCAGGGATTCCCACAACCTGGGCATCTTTGACTCCGGGCATGGTATGCAGGAATTCTTCAATTTCCCGTGGGTAGACATTTTCCCCTCCGCGGATGATCATATCCTTAATCCTGCCTGTGATCCTGTAATAACCGTTCTCGTCGCAGGCCCCTAGATCCCCGCTATGCAGCCAGCCGTCTTCGTCAATTACCTTTCTCGTTTCTTCGGGCATTTTATAGTAGCCCTTCATAACATTGTATCCACGGCAACAGATTTCTCCAACGGTGTTTGGAGGTACAGGCTCATTGGTATCAGGGTCTACCACCCTGACCTCAACTCCCGGGAAACTTTTTCCTACAGTTTCGACCCTGAGCTCGACAGGATCGTCCACCGTGGTCTGAGTCATGCCAGGAGAGGCTTCAGTAAGCCCGTACACACTCGTAATCTGGTGGCAATGCATATCATTTACGACCTTTTTCATGGCTTCTATAGGACAGGTTGAACCAGCCATAATCCCTGTCCTGAGGGTAGAAAGGTCAAACATGTCAAACATTGGGTGCGTGTACTCAGCAATAAACATCGTAGGCACGCCGTAGAGAGCTGTACACTTTTCTTTCTGGACTGCTGCAAGCACAAGTAAAGGATCAAAAACTTCGAGCATAATAAGCGTTGCTCTGTGAGTCAGAATTGCCATAACTCCGAGTACGATCCCGAAGCAGTGAAATAGAGGCACAGGAAGGCAGAGCCGGTCTTCATGGGTAAATTTCTGGCGGTCGCCTATGGAGAGTCCGTTGTTCAGAATATTTTTGTTGGTCAGCATGACCCCTTTCGGAAAACCTGTAGTCCCCGAAGTGTACTGCATATTAACAACATCATCCCCAACTACACTCGCCGTAACTTCCTTGAGCTCGTCGTCTGGATAATGACCGCCAAGAAGCATAAGCTCATTGGTGTTGTACATGCCCCTGTGTTTTTCCTGGCCTATGTAAATTATACTCTTAAGGCATGGGAAGTTTTTGCTTTTCAGGCGCCCCCTTTCAGAGCTTTTGAGCTCAGGGACAAGCTCATTGACTACTTTAAGATAATCAACATCCCTGAAGCCGTCAATAAGTGCCAGGGCTTTCATATCGGACTGTTTTAATACGTATTCAATCTCATGGCTCTTGTAGGCAGTATTAACAGTAACAAGCACTGCTCCTATCTTTGCCGTGGCAAACATGAAGGTAAGCCAATCAGGAACGTTTTTTGCCCAGATTCCTACATGGTCTCCTTTATTTATCCCAATAGCTAGCAGCCCTTTGGCAAGGTTATTGACTCTTTCGTTGAACTGTCCATAAGTAAAACGGAGATTTCGGTCCGGGTAAATGATAAACTCGTGGTCAGGATCTACAGCCACCTGTTTTTCAAAGTACTTACCGAGTGACTCTTCTATAAGATGCATAGTTTTAGCCTCTCACCTTTTATTATCTATATTTTAGAAACTGTTGGCTTACGAGCCGAGGTATTCTCCTTCAAAGCCCATTTGCGGGAGGCAAGTATATTCAGATCGAGCAAGGAGAATCCGCATCAGTTTCATCAGAATCCAACGCAGGAAGCATATGCGCTTTCAGAACTTCCCGGATCGAATCAGGAAGGGAAATTGCCTTCTGGAGCTTGAAGTCGTAATAAACCAGTACTGCCTGGCCCCTGACCTTTAGCTCTCCTTCCTGCCAGGCCTCGTGCCCGACAGTAAAGGAACTGTTTCCTATCTTTGCAATAAAAGTTCTGATCTCCACTTCAGACCTGAAATACATCTGGCGCAGAAAATCAAATTCCGTCCTGACCAGAATAAGATGCCATACATCAGGGCTAAGGTCAAGGTCTGGTGAAAAAAGCCGGAATATAGGGTTTCTTCCAATTTCGAACCAGATTGGAAGGACAGTGTTATTCACATGCCCAAGCCCGTCTATGTCCCCAAAGCGCGGACTAACAGTCATACTGAACATTTTTTATTCCCTTAACTCTAAAATTTTTGGTTCTTTTAACTCTGAAAATACTTGTATCTAATTTCTCAAATCCAGAACATTCTATGGGTTTGAGTTAAATTCTTATTCATTTGGATTCGGTTAAGA
>DADO01000057.1:16903-17111 GCA_002509325.1 Methanosarcina sp. UBA402
TCCTTAACCGAATACAAATAAATTCTTATTCTTTTTTCTCTACCTGATTGCTGCTTTACAGGGGAGCATAGACTACAGCCAGAATTTTTGCGTCCTCTTCTCTTGCTGCATGGACATCATGCGGAACAATCGAATCATAATAAATACTGTCTCCTGCCTTCAGCCTCTGAACATCCTTTCCATAAAAGATCTCGATTTCTCCTGACAG
>DADO01000057.1:17355-17948 GCA_002509325.1 Methanosarcina sp. UBA402
GATGAATGTCAATGATAAAAGGTTCCATCTGGCGGTCTGCTTTATCCGAGGCAAGGGAATAGAACTCAAGAGCACTCTTTTTAGGCCTCTCAGTCTTTCCTGAAAAACGGACTATATTTTCAGATCGTCCTGCTCTAACAATTACAGGCCCATTTTGGGGCATATCGTCCAGAAAAGTACCGAGGCGGACGCCTAAAGCCCTAGCAATCTTTAAAAGAGGGGTTAAGGATGGAACCAGGGCTCCGTTTTCTAGCTGCTGGATTAACTCCTCGCTGCTCTGACTGGCTTCAGCCAGTTCTTCAACGGTCATTTCCTTTGCTTCTCTAAGCTGGCGTATCTTACTGCCTATACGATTCTCTTCTGACATTTTTAAGTTTCCTCATAAATTTTCTTGGGTAATGGATCCGGCGTAAAAATGTAACCGGAATTACGTTGATAGCCTTGAAGGCTTATCTCTTTTGCATCTACCTATTATAAAAAATATACGTTAAAGTTCGCTTTCAACCGTTGCGCCGGTTGATCACCAACCGTTGCGCCGGTTGATCACCAACCGTTGCGCCGGTTGATCACGCCGGATAGGGTTTGGGGATAAG
>DADO01000057.1:18106-19580 GCA_002509325.1 Methanosarcina sp. UBA402
ATAGGGTTTGGGGATAAGGCTTTTAAATCCAAACGTTACGCTGCTTTTGATCAAACACAACCGTTGCCCCGGTTGATCACGCCGCTTCAGGGTTTTCGATCAAACCTTTTCCTAAAAGGTTTGCGTTTTTGATAAAACTTTTCTCAAAAGTTTGTGATCACGCAGGAGTTTTCGGCATGGAACCGATATGATAAGAAAGGCAGTAAAAAATAGGAGGAGGTAAAGCGTGAATGGTAAAAGAGGAAGAAGATCATGATTTACTCAAACAGGGAGTCGAATCCAACTCCTTACTCAAACTGGAAGTTGCAACTTATACCCTCTAGATCAAAACAAAGATTACAGGATACACATCTTGCTTTTTCAACTTTCCCTGATTTGAGTTTCAATACAATATCTGGCTCGCTGATAAATACTCTGCTCATAGAAATCAGGTCTGCAAATCCGTTTTCAAGCAAGTAATTAATAACCTGAAGTGACCTGATACCACCCACAAGAATAACTGGAAGATTTACTGCACTTTTTATTGCTTTGGAATAATCCTTGAAATATGCTTCTTTGGCAGGAGCGTTGATTGCAGTTTTTATAGTTACTCCACCTGCCTCACTTATTCCTCCGCTGACCTCAATTGAACATACTCCAGCTTTTTCCAGAAGCTTTGCAGTTTCTACAGCCTGCGAAATATCAAGTCCCAGTTTAGCCTTTGAAGAGCCCGCCCGGAAACCATCGGTTGCATTCAATTTGACCAGGATGGGAAAAGAATCTCCTGCTTCTTCTTTTATACGCCTGATAATTTCCGTGACTATCCTTGCCCGGTTTTCCACGGAACCACCCCACCTGTCAGTCCGCCTGTTGGTGTAAGGAGAGATGAAGTTGCTTAAGAGAAAGCCGTGGGCACAGTGGAGCTGAACCCCGTCAAAGCCCGCTTTTTTAGCCCGGACAGCTGCCTGCGTGAATGCCTCAATCATGCCCAGGATTTCTTCTTCGGTCATTTCCCTCGGGACAACGGCCGCCCGCCCGCTTTTTACCGCCGACGGAGCTATGGGAATAGGGTATTCATCCGTAGTATCTGCCTGCCGCCCTCCGTGCACTATCTGGAGCACAATTTTGCTTTTATGCCTGTGCACCCGTTCAGTTATCTTCCGGTAGGGTTCAATAAAACGGTCATCATAGATACCCTGCTGGTAGATATCACTCTGCCCGCCCGGAAGAACATAGGAATAGCCGGTTATGATTAACCCGACCTCGTTTTTTGCAAGTTTTTCATAAAGGTCTCCGAGCTGGGAAGTGGGCGTTCCGTCTTCCTCAGCCAGAAATTCGTGAGTTGCGGACCTTACAAAGCGGTTCTGGAGTTCCAGGTTGCAGACAGTAATAGGGTCAAAAATCATGAGGAAAAATAGGGTAAGACAGGGTAAATAATTATCCCGGATTCCGGAGAAAAGAGAATTTGGTGTTAAAACCTAAGTTTGACAGTATC
>DADO01000142.1:0-3568 GCA_002509325.1 Methanosarcina sp. UBA402
TGCTATGACGCTGGAAGACCTTCTGTTTGTACGGGGTGGCCGTACGCATCATTGTAGAGCATGAATCTGACTTTGAAATACTGGATAAAGAAATAACCGGAAATAATGAGAAGATAAGACCAATGGAAGTTTTCCATCCCCGCAGCAAGCTAGCGGGGTATTCGACTGAAATAAGACCAGTTAAAGTCTCAAAACATAAGACCAGTTAAAGTCTCAAAACATAAGACCAGTTGAAGCCTCAAACTAGATTTAAAATTTTATTTGAAATTATTTAAAGAGCATCCTAAGAGTATCTAGAAGAATTCAAAGAGCATCTAGAAGAGTTTTAAAATCAGGAGGAATAGTGCTGTAGCCCGGGCGCACTAACTCCGAAAGTTCATCCTCTGGTATTCCGCAGTCACTTTCAGTTACCCTCGTGCCGGGCAGTGTCACACTACTATTGTACCGCATTGGGGTTGTCTGTACACTCATTGTTAGGATTTTCCATTATCTCGTGCAAGGACCTATACAATGCGACGAAGCCATATTATATACATACTAATATATAAAAATATCGTTGGACCATGGATTCACTAGATTGCATATATATTTATATAAAGCATTTATACTAAAGACCTATTTCTCTTAAGAAAGAAGAACTTTTACCATAAGCACGAACGCGACCTGAGGATGCTGATTGTACCCTGGAAGATTTTATTTAGAGAAAAAAGGAATTATGGAAAAGAGTACATTCAAAATAGTACATTCAAAATAGTACATTCAAAATAGTACATTCAAAAAAGTACGTTCAAAAAAATGTTTTAATATAAATGTCTGAAGGAAAATTCATAAATTATACATATGTTTGCTCTTCTGCAAATTCAGTAAAGGTATTTAACAAGTAGTTGAGGTGCGTAGATATGTACAGCAATGAAAAGTACAGCAATGAAAAGATAATTCCCGGAACAATCATTGCAGGCCCAGAGCTGGAACCTATTAAGGGGTATATCTGCGTAAATAAAGGAATAATTACGGAAATTGGGGAGGAACGTACACACTCTACCAACATAATAGCTCCCTGTTTTGTCAATGCGCATACCCATCTTGGAGATTCGGTATTCAAAGACCCTCCCCTGGGGAAAATTTCCGGATTTCAGATTCAAAAAGACCTGGATGTTCTTGTAAAGCCTCCCAATGGGTTAAAGCATAAAATTTTAAGAGAAACCCCATACACAACTCTGATCAAATGCATGAGAAAGTCCCTGTTGGATATGATAGAAACCGGGACCTGTGCTTTTGCGGATTTCAGGGAAGGAGGTGTTGTAGGAGTAGCAGCCCTGAATAAAGCTCTTGAGGGACTTAAGCTTCATTCCATGGTACTGGGTAGACCCACAGAACCTGAATTGCCTCTTCAGGTAGTACTCGCTGAAGTAAAAAGGATTCTTCTGCGTTCTACAGGACTTGGAATGAGTGGGGCAAATGATCTTGATCTCGAACTATTGGAGGAAATTGCTACCTATACAAAGCAGCATAAAAAATTCTTTGCAATTCATGCAGGAGAAAAAGATACAAGCGATATAGAAAAAGCATTATCTCTTGAACCGGATCTCCTGATTCATTTGACAAATGCCACAAAAAGGGATCTTGAGCACGTCGCTGATGCAAAGATTCCAGTTGTTGTCTGTCCCAGATCTAACCTTATTACAGGAGCTGGAATGCCACCTATTGCCGAGATGCTGGAAGCTGGGATAAGAGTAGCTGCAGGAACAGATAATGTAATGTTAAATTCTGTAAATATGTTTGCTGAAATGGAATTTATGTCTAAAGTTTTTTCGATTGAAGATAGGCAAGTATTTAAAATTTGCACACTTAATGGTTCTTTTGTAATGGGACCTGGTTCTACAGGTTCAATACAAAAGGGGAATAAAGCTAATCTCATGATCCTGAATGGAAGTTCCAATAATCTTGCAGGGATAAAAAACCCCATAAGTGGAATCACAAGGCGGGCAAGACCCGATGATATACTATCGGTACTTCATTCGTAAAACAAATGGAGAACAAACATGATTAACGAATTTTACCGGAATATAGTGATTGCAACAGACGGATCCGAGAACAGCCAGAGAGCTATTTCTCATGGTATTGAGATTGCAAAACTCAGCGGGGCCACGGTTCACGCTCTTTATGTGGTAGATACAACCTCATTTTCCTCAATACCTATGGATGAAGGCTGGGAAGCAATGTATGAAATCCTGAGAGGAGAGGGGGAGAAAGCGATATCCGAGGTTAAGGAACTCGGAGAGGTCTCAGGGGTTGAGGTAAGAGAAGTTCTGTTAGAAGGCCACCCGAGCAATGAGATTATAGATTTCGCAGAGAAAAATAATGCTGACCTGATAGTCGTGGGCACCCTTGGCAAAACCGGGCTCGATAGATTTCTGATGGGAAGCGTTGCAGAGAAAGTAGTAAGAGGCTCAAAAGTCCCGGTCCTGGTCGTCCGGAGTGAAAAACAAAGTTAAGACTTTCTGTCAACTGGAAGCCTTCTGAGAAAAGAGATACAAGAGAAAGAAAACCAGGATTCAGAGTATACAAAGGTGTAGATTACATGCCAAAAAACATCTTCATTGAGGATATCATGGTAAGGGACGTAGCATGCACAACCCTTCCAGGATCAAGGGACGAGGTTCTAAAAATTCTTAAGAACAAACATATTTCAGGAGTTCCTGTACTTAAAGATTCCAGAGTCGTGGGAATTGTAACCAGGACAAACCTTTTACAAAACCCTGAAGAAGAACAACTGGCGCTTCTTATGACACGCGGTGCGATAACCATAACTCCTGGATCGGATCTGCAGACTGCAGCACGCCTGCTTTTGGAACATGGCATAAGAAGGCTCCCGGTAGTAGATGATGAGAAACTCGTAGGGCTTGTTACCGTGGCAGATCTTGTGGGCGCAATTGCAGACATGAACATCGATATCCCAATTAAGGATTATGTAGAAAAGGAAGTAGTTGCGGTTTATAGTGAAACGCCCCTGCCTGTTGCTGCCCGGATTATGGAACTTGCAGGCGTCAAGGCCGTCCCTGTACTTGATGCAAGCCTGGAACTCGTAGGAATAATCTCGGACCGGGACGTTATTGCTGCCAGCGTGATTGAGGATAGTGTAGAGATGTCAGATATGTCTTCAGGGCTGGATGACGATGCTTGGACCTGGGAATCTATGCGAGACACCATGAGTATTTATTACAGTGTATCAAGGATCAAGGTTCCCAATCTGCTTGGAAGTGACATAATGATCAGGGAACCGATCACAGCCACATATATCGCATCTGTCAGCGACTGTGCGCGAAAGATGAAACGGAATAGGATTGACCAGATTCCGATTATCAATTCAAACCGCAAACTTCAGGGACTTTTGAGAGACCATGATCTCCTGAAGCCTCTGATAGAGATTGAATAAAAGAAATCGAATAAAAGAAATCGAATAAAAGAAATTGAATAAAAGAAATCGAATAAAAGAAATTGAATAAAAGAAATTGAGTAACTATTCAGCCTATCAAAACATGTCTGTTGATATTGATTCCAACGAAAA
>DADO01000142.1:3774-5010 GCA_002509325.1 Methanosarcina sp. UBA402
TATGAACAATGAGAAAACATAGTCAATCGTCAGCAGTCAAAGAAAATCAAATTACAGAAATTTGTCTATTGGATATTAGTAAAGATGGCTATTGATGTTGTTTTATATAGGCTGAATAGTTACGAAATTGAATAATAGAAATTTGATAAAAGAAATTGAATAAAATAAATTGAATAAAAGAAATTGAATAAAAGAGACCAATAAATTAAATAGCTTGCTTCTAAAATTGTTAAATCTTTTAACTTGAGGCGAGGAAAGACCAAGATTATTTAAAACCTGCTCAAGTATTAAACCTTCATAAGTATTCTTCAAATAGGAGGCGTTTTTCCAAAATGCCTCCAACAACTGCTTTTTTCAGGAGCTAGAAAAATGGATAGACCTTTTGTTTTTATTAATTCTGCTATGTCAGCCGACGGCAAACTCTCAACAAAGGAGAGAAAACAGGTCAGAATCTCCGGAAAACTTGATTTTGAAAGAGTGGATGAACTCCGAGCCAGAACAGATGCAATTATGGTAGGAATAGGAACTGTCCTTTCGGACGACCCTAGTTTAACCGTAAAGTCTCCAGAGAGAAGGGCAGCCAGAAAAGCCGCCGGAAAAAACGAAAATCCAGCAAGGATTATTGTTGACAGTTCAGCAAGAACTCCACTGGACGCCGATATATTCAAAAAAGGGGAAGGAATAAGGATCATTGCAGTTTCAAATTCCGCACCTGCCGAAAATGTAAAAAAACTGGAAGAAAAAGCTGTTATTATCAAGACAGGGACTGAGAAAGTTGACCTTCCGGAACTTGTAAGAAAGTTAAAGGAATTGGGAATTAATACACTTATGATAGAGGGAGGAGCAACTCTCAACTGGGGAATGCTCTCTGCAGGTCTCGTTGATGAGGTATATACTTTCGTTGGAAATCTGATTATAGGAGGGAAAACAGCTCCAACCTTTACGGACGGGGAAGGTTTCATGGAAGCTGAACTCCTCAGACTTGAACTGCTTTCAGCTGAAAAGATCGAAGATGGTATACTTCTTAAATGGAAGGTTAAAAGTAACTATTCAGGTAGCCTGTGAAAAGCTACAATTTTTCCTCGAAAAGAGGAAAAATTGTATATAAATTCATTGGTCATCGGTTAAGGAATTTTCTTGCCCGAAAGCTATCGATTTTTTACCAAAAAACCATCTTTAAATTTTTTTTATTTTTTTTAAAAAAAAAAATTATTTTATCTTTCCTCATACACAAAA
>DADO01000034.1:0-3821 GCA_002509325.1 Methanosarcina sp. UBA402
GTTGGCTGTGCAGAGACATCGAACTTAATCTTCGGGCCGGAAATGATCTTCTTCTTCTTCCAGTCAATTTCCCATCCGTGCTCGGCTTCAAGCTTCTTCATGAGTACTTCACGCTTGGAGAGCGGCAGGTCAGCCTCGTGCCTGACAAACTTCCACCAGTCTTCGGGCATAACACCAAGGTACTTCTCGCTCAGCTCCATCCAGTGGGTGAGCTTGATGGATCTGCCCATGTTGTTGTCGGATACACGGATACAGTTCTTTGCAATAATTACACAGGCTTCCTGCCAGGTCTCTGCAGTCGTAATAAGGAACTCCGGAGACGGTGGGATAGCCAGTTCAGAACCGTTTCTGCTGTCGTAGAGCTTCCACTTGCTCTCATCATAGGTCTTGGCAATCAGGGCTCTCCTGTACTTTCCGCTGTGAGGTCCAAGCACTGCAGGAATTCCAAACATATTGCATCCTGTACCGATAGCTGCTGCCTTCTGGGAGTAAGCACCCCATGCAAGTCCTACTGCACCTACACGGTTGAGTGTGTAGTCAGCGATTTCGGCAAGGTTGCCTGAAAGGTTCCTGCCTGCAAAGATTCCGGCGACTTTGTGAGCTGTACCTGAGATGTGAGCGTTCGAGACGCAGGAACCGGTGTTGAGAATGTTACCTCTCTCGAACCTGCCTGGGAACCTCTCGTAGAGAGTCTTGCCGTCTGCATCCTTGTACATACCGATGTCCATTGCGGAACATCCTGACACTGCAACGATATAGTTCCTGTTAAGGAATTCCTCTGCAATGTTGTATACGTCCTTGGAGCCTGCAGGGTAGTTGGAACAGCCGATAATTGCAACGATACCGGGGGTGGTACCCATAACCAGGTTCAGACCTTCTGCCCTGATTTCAGCATCGCTTACCTGACCTCTTCCTGCTCTTACCAGACCTTTCTCTTCGGCAATAGCTTTCTGGGCAGCCTTCTCAATGACGCTCAGGACAGGTACGTCCTTGTTACAGACCTGTTCACACCTGCGGCAGCCTACACAGAGGTCGTGGATATATTCCAGAGCAGAATAGTCTCCTTCTTTTGCCAGCTGGATTGCATCAGGGATATCTAGTTCTTCTGGGCATGCAATTGCGCATTCTCCACATGCTACACACTTGGCGACGAGTTTTGTCATTTCCTCATCAGTGGGGATGGCTGAAATTCCCTCTCGAAGTGGAGCCATTTCCATGGCAATTCTGGGTACAAGTTCTCCAAGCTTGTCGTAGTCCAGCATTACGCAGCCTGGAATCTTTCCAGTCTTAATATCTTCGACAATTGCATCCACATCATCATTGGTCCTGTCTGGTAGGCCGTACATGACTTTCTCATTGGATGCGATAACTGGAATCTTAAGTTTCTGTCCTTCTTCTACGAGGTCAGCCCTTACACACTGTTCGTCAATGACAATTACATCAGGAATTCCGGAGCGTACAACCTTAAGTTCCTTTGAAATAGTACCAACGATCTTTGCATATGGGGCTTTTTGATCTTCTCTCTTGTACCTGGTCATATCGAATGCGGTACAGCAGAGACCTCCGATTTCCAGCTTGTCGGTAAGATCATTATCTTCCATATAGTCCATAATATAGGTAACACCGGCAACGTTGTGCCCAATAGCGATTATGACTGGCTTTGAGGCATCAAGTGTTCCCATACCTACTTCAACAAGAGGGGCATCAGGATCGGACTTCGGGAAACCAAGTGCAGTAACCTGAGCGATATCGGAAACCTCCATACCCACGTGATCCAGGATTCCGGCAAGCATTGCCTTGTTATCATAGTCAATTGCTGCTCCTTCCTGTCCTGCGTGAATAGTTGCAAGTAACTGGCCAAGCTCTTCTTCAACGTACTCCATTATGGGTTTGAGATCGCCAAGGGTCTTTGGCTGCCTTCCTGTGACAAGCTGGATATTGGGGGCGATTACATTTGAGGCGCCCATGTTGATTGGCATTTCCTCTCCAAAGAGGTTAATAATGTGATCAAGCAGGTGGCGTCCGTGTGCACTGTGACATGCACAGCCTGTAATGCAGCGCAGGAAGAACTCTCTTGCAGTCTGGCCTTTCATATCAAGGCCGCATGCACCTCTCTTGTTCCCTTCCAGGTTACACGGTCCAAAGGTACAGTAACAGCACTGGTCACACATTGGAGTATAGACAGGCTCATATCTATCAAACAGTGTAAAACTCCAGTCCCTTACTGCAGCGGTTGTGGGGAAGGGGGTCGGACCCATCGGGCCAAGTTCTTCTTTAGCAGCTTCTTTTGCTACCCCTACAATATTATTGATAGTGATCTGAACAGATTCCAGATCTTCTATAGAAAAACTCCCGGTAGTTAGTTTGCTCATTTGAGCTTTACCTCCTAAATTTGTTTAAAGTCGACTTCACCAAGACGATTGCAATTTATGATATTCGGCTTAATTATCATGATAATAAATTACATATTTTGCCGTCTGATTTAAAGTTACAATCGTTTAAATAAGACTTCTCTGGCAAAACGCTTTTAGCTATTTCTTTCAGCTATTAAGCACCATACCAGCGTTTTTCTAATTAAAGCCGTTTTTAGAGGAGATATTTCCTTGTAAAAGTCGTTTTTAGGGCTTCAGTCTCTTCAAAATTGTTTTTACGCCCTATGTCTAAAAAAAACCGTTTTTGCCAACGATTGAGACCTTAATCTTGAGCAGAGGTCGCTACCGATGGATAATGAACACTAATTAAATGACTTAACGTACCAAATCTATATAACATTTTCTAATTTGTAACATACCATTTCGACAAGGGTGAAATGGGAGCATTCAAAATCACCCTACTTTATGAATATATTGGAACCTTTTGTATGAAAGTGAAATTAATGCCTTATGATGCTGTTTTTTCTTTAAAATCCATCGAAGTACGGGTAATTTTTTTTTCAGTGTTATTAATTGTTATTAATTATGTTGTTTTTTCATTTTTAAAACAAAATATTCTATAAATATTTATTACCTGAGGGTACACGAATTCTTAGGCAAAACTTATCTTCCCAGGGAATATATAATTTAAAAAAATATTATTGATTTTATAATTTTGTATCTAATAAATAAATAGGAAATTATTTATATCTTTAGCTTTGCCATATGGCTTATACAGTAAACGCCATAAACTGTTTTCGTATTTTTTCCAGGAAAAACATAAATATTATCTTCTCGGTTTAATATACACTGAAATATTTCCCGACTTATATATTTCACACTTTGATTAAAGTTACATTGATCTATCTGACAGTGTGCAGATTTTGCTGTAAAATCAGAAATCTTAAGAAATTATCTTAAGAAATTATTGAGTCGAAATTTCGATATCTTAAGATTAATTTCATCCACTATGTATAAAAACTTGATTTTGCATTTACAGCGAATTCGCGACACTGCCACTTATTCTTGAAAATAATATCGACCTTTCCTCAGAAATTAATGACATTTGCTCAGAAGTTGGATTTGTACTCCTTACCAGGTTTAAATTTCAGGATCTATTTCGTTGAAGGCGTTGAATGAAGATAAACTGGCTTACTCAGCTGACATTTCTGGAAATAGAATCCCTAACTAAGATAAGTTCCTAAACTATGATGTTCAAAAATTTACTTGCTTATGTTTAATTTACTGGCTCATCTTTAAAGCATTTTAATGAAATACTCAATTTGATTTTACAATAGGTTACTTCAATATTATAACATAGCTTATATCTCGTGTGTTTAGTCAGCTATTTCAACCTCAAAGATAAGTTGTAAACAGACTTAGAGGGATTGAAACGTACAATAGGACTTA
>DADO01000034.1:4066-12684 GCA_002509325.1 Methanosarcina sp. UBA402
GAAACGTACAATAGGACTTACTATATACGATATTACAGTAGAATTTACTATGCATGATTCTTTATTATGTATAATTCTTTACTATGATAGTTAAAAATAATTGCTTAAATTATGTTCACACTATATCGAAAGCAATGCCAATAATCAAGTCAATGAAAACAATATTAATGATACCACTTTAAGCTGAGATCCTCTAATCTGGGTTGCAGGTTAAGTGCTTTAATTGTCTCAAGTTTTCTACTGATTTCTGATTTAAGGCAGTTTTATACAGATTAAACCGGAGAAATAGACCGGAGAGTAATTGGAAATATGCTTGACTATAATAAATCTTATATCCCTGGACGTGAAACAGATGGCAGATAAAGATTCTATTTTCGCAAGCCCGTCGATAGTAATAATTTTTCTCTGCATACTTTCTTTTTTCTTGGAAATGGTTCCGGGGATAGGTTACTTCTATGTAAACGCTTTTCAGTTTGATCCTAATTCTCTTTTTACGAGGCCGTGGACGCTCGTTACATACATATTCCTGCACACAGGTTTACTGCACCTTTTATTCAATATGCTCGTCCTGTACTTCTTCGGAACTGCACTTGAAAACCGGATCGGGAACCGACAACTTCTTTTGGTTTTTTATACTGCCGGAGTTCTATCAGCAATAGGGTATACTTTCCTGAGCCAGCCCATTTTCAATATCTCTCCAGGTCCGATGATGGGTGCAAGCGGAGCGATCTACGGGGTCTTTGCAGCTCTTACAGTACTTGATCCGGATATTCGCGTCTACGTTTACTTTGTCCCAATGAAGCTAAAACATGCCCTCGTGCTTTTTGCTCTCTTTGACTTTCTTATGGTCAATTCATCGGACATGATAGCCCATACAGCCCACCTTAGCGGTCTTTTTGTCGGTCTCTATATGGGTTTCCGAATAAAGAAAATTCAGGAAGATTCTCGAAGATCCAGATACATCAGCAGGTGGTAAGTCTGGAAGAGGACAAAATTCTCCAGGGTAAGGGCATATACTATCATCCAAGGCCCGAGCCCGGAGAGAAAATTCCGATCCAGGTCTTAAATTTCAGAAAGCTATTTGCAGCCTGGTCTCCGGAGTTGAAAAAGACTCTGTACTTTGAAAAACTGCCTGAGGATAAGGAGAACCTGAAAAGGGCAAGGGAAATTATTCTTCTCCAGGTCTATGACTGGCTTGCGGGCAGGGAAGGGGTGATAGAACTTACCGAGCTGGAGTTTAAACAGTTCATGGAAGTTTATGAGGCTTTTCTGGAGGAACTTGGGGAAATCCAGTACATCAGGCGTAAAAAAGGGCGAAGAACGGAAAATATCTTTGAACTCAAGGAATCTCCATATGTTGTCCGGGAGGTAAGAAAGGGGCCCTTTTCCGATAAATTATAACAGTGGTTATATAGATTAAATTATTTTTAGTATATATTATCTATTATATATTATATTTTAATATAATTATATGCTATGTTTCTATAGATTGGAGTTTTGTCCTACCTGAGTTTTCGTTCTTTTTGCAGGAAGAACTTCTAATTTCTCAGTTCAGTAACTTAAAAAAAGGTAAGTTGAAAACTTAATTGTCTTAATAAGCAAATGTTTTACTACAGAAAAGCAGATATTAAGTATTATTGGATTAATATGCAAATATTGGATTTTATGGTATTATATGCAAACATTGAATTATATGCAAATTATGGCATCAAAACTTAAATATTAGAAGTTCGAAATTTCAAACCTCAAAAATTGACAGCTAAAGCATAAATTCAGCACCAGCAGGTTGGAGGGCTGCTGGAAGTGTAGCTTCCCCCCAGAGCTAGTGCTGTATTATCATATAGCGCAAATACACAAGATGCAGGTTCCGTGAACTGCAAGATGACAGAGGACATTGATAATGAAACCTGTAAAAAGCGGAATTGACACGATCTCAAAATACCTCCGCTCAAAAAAAGAGCTTGGCAGGCGGAAAATAGGACTTCTAGTGGACGGTCCGAATATCCTCAGAAAAGAATTTGATGTAAATCTTGAGGAGATAAGGGACGTCCTGAAAGATTATGGTAACATCAAAATCGGGCGCGTTTTCCTTAACCAGTACGCTTCTGATAAGCTTGTAGAAGCTATAGAAAATCATGGACTTGAGCCTATAATCTGTTCCAGTGACGTTGACGTGCGCCTCGCAGTAGAGGGCATGGAGTTAGTACATAACCCTAATATTGACACCCTTGCGATCGTAACCAGGGATGCGGATTTCAAGCCACTGCTGAACAAAGCAAATGAACACGGCAAAGAGACTATTATTTTCGGGGTTGAACCAGGCTTTTCCACTGCGCTCAAGAATTCTGCGGACTATGTTATTCTTATGAAAAAAGATAAAATGAGCAGTTATGACGATTCCGATGAAATGGGCTCAGAAGAAAAAATAGATGCATCGAAATATCAGGACAGCATGTATGAAGAATCTGTAGAAGAAATCTGATTAGTGTCCGTCCTTTTATGATATTTCTTTCCAACTTTTTAAGAGTGATTATTCCCAACTTTTTAAGAGTGATTATTCCCAACTTTTTAAGAATAATTCACATCTACTCCAAGAATCTCCTTTTTTCCGGCAAAAACATCCCGTGCTATCTCGGCACAGCCTATTGCAGCATGCCACTTGCTCAGAGACCGGCATTCCTGCCTCAGGTGTACATGGATTTTTTTCTGCACATATTCGAATTCACCTACAGATCCCGCAAGAAAAACTTCTCCATTTGTTTCATACTCTTTTAGAAGGAGCTGCATTGAGGCGATTTCCATAGCCGCAAACAGCGCAATAGTATCAAGGGCGAGCAGAGCAGGATATTCTCCTTTTCCGGCTGCACTGAGTAATTCTTCCCTATCTTTATATGGAGTCATTTTCAGAGTCCCTGCTTCCATAAAAGCCTGGTTTGCAGTACAGTATCCATTGTCTACATCCCTGATAGCTTGCAGGTCAAGAGGACCGTGATGGACGCCCGGAGCAAATATGCAGGCATCAATTGCACCAATCACCTTCCCATTAGCAACGGCAAGCGTAACGGTATTTGAGCTTATATCGGAAACCACGAAATTTTCATGGCCAAGGCACAGGATATGGTAAGCAATTCCCAGCTTCTCAGGGCTTGTAAGATGGGAAAATACCTTCATTCTGGGGTCCACCTTGCTTTCCATATGGAGGCCAGGGATTGCTATTGCCGGAATTCCTGAGTTCCGGATTGTATCAAATACTCTCGTTCCTCCTCCTGTCTTTTTTCCAGCGCCTTCAATACTCTTGAGCCCTCTCCCTTCCAGGCTCCTTACATCTTTAATTGCAGAAAAGCCGTCTCCCATAGAGTACGTCAGCGCAATCAGGTCAATTGCCTCATGTCGGATTTCAAAATTCTCCTCAAGCAAGGTCAGAATCTCATATTCGGACATGGCAGCTGCTTCAGCCCTCCCAAGCTCAAAGGTCAGGGTCTTTTGCTCCTTTATCAGAGCGAAACGCATTGCAGTTGTGCCATGATCTATCCCTATAAACGCCAATTACTGTCTCTCCTTTAACGCCTCAGAGGGCAGCTTTTAAGATTTCATTCAGTTCGTTCATAATTCTGTCTCCCTCTTTAGCGGTCCCAACTGTTGTTACCAATCTTATTTCCTGGATACTCCTGCCTTCAGAGAGCAATAGCCTCAAGTTCCCTCTTGTATCCGCACGCAGTACCTTTCCGGTCAGATTTCCTCCTGCAGTGCCTTTTACGGAAATTACTGACGGGATTACTTTTTTTACTTCAGGGTGTTGGCTTACAAGTTTTACAAGCTTTTTTCCAGCCCTTCCCCCGATAATTGTTGTATGGGCTCCACCAAGCTTTTTTTTCGAGGAGCTTTGTGCGTTCTCCTGTAAGTTGATTTTATTTTCCATCATTGTAGTCAAACCGGTACCCTGTTCTCCTGGCAACTTTTTCTTTCTCTTATTTATTTCTTTTTATATTTATTGTGTATATCTCTCATGTATATTTATTCATCTATTTATTCGGTTAGAACCTCAAGAAATCTTTCAGGCTATATGGTTTCTCATTAAGGTTTTGCTCAGAAGCATTGAGGTTTTGCCATGGAGCATTAAGATTTTGTCCTGAAGTCAAAAGTGTAAAAAAAAAGCCGTTTCAGAATCCCGAAAACACAAATCTGCCGGATTCTGAACCGTTACGTTATTCTTTCCTCTAAAAATTACCTTTTTCCGAAAAATCCATTTTTTAAAATTAGATCTTTTCAAGTTCTTTCATGCTTATGAGCTTGATTCCCTCTTCGTCAAGCGTTTTAACTGCTTTTTCAATGTCGTTAACCCTGACTATTAAAAGGGCTTTTTGGCCCCTGGTGACAAAGGCATATGCATAATCAATGTTGATCTTGACTTTTCCGAATACTTCCGCAATACGGGACATGCTGCCAGGAACATCTTCCATTTCTATTCCCAGCACGCTGGTTTCAGAAACGGTAAACCCTGCATCATGGAGTACACCGTGCGCATATTCGGGTCTGTCAACAACCATGCGGATTATCCCGAAGTCTCCTGACTCAGCAATGGTAAACGCCCTGATATTTACGCCAGCGCTCTTTAGTTTATTTGCAACGTTTGCAAGTCTGCCAGGCTTATTTTCCGCAAAAAGGGAAATCTGCTTTATTATTTTATCTTCCATTCCAGCACCCATGTCTTTATACTGCTTGTTCTTATTCTTACTTACTTCCTTTTTTGTCTTTTTATCAAATATAATATGTTTCTAGTATACTTTAAGCTTACATGCAGTTTTTAAGCTTTAAGTTAAGTTAATTAAGTTAACTTAACTTAATTAAGTTAAGTTAATTTACTGTAAATCTGCTAACTTTATTTTTATATCTGATAACTTTATTTCTACGTTTAATGGCTTTATTTTTGTATCTGGCTCTGCGTTGTAAGAAGAATTTCGAGAAACCAGAGCCAAAAAGGGAAGACCTGCAGGACAGCAGCATTCTGCAGGTTTTATTTTCAATCTTCAAAACTTTCAAATCTTTCGCTTGTCAATAACTTTCTTTGATTTTCCTTCCGAGCGGGGTAAGGAACCGTGTTCCACCAGTTCCACCTCGACTGCGAGGTTCAGTACGCTTTTCAGCGCACCTGAAACTTTTCTTTTAAGTGCCATCATGTCTGACATTTTATCACTGAAGGCAGACTCATGCATTTCGATCTGGACTTTCATTGAGTCAAGGGGCCCAATCCTGTCTACAATGATCATGAAGTGGTTCCCGACTTCAGGAATTTTCATAAGAACCGATTCGATCTGTCCTGGGAACACATTGATGCCGCGCACAATAATCATATCATCCGAACGGCCGCTAATACGTGCAATCCTTGGGTGAGTTCTCCCACATAAGCAGGGTTCTGAAAGTTTTCTTGTAAGGTCTCTTACCTTGTAGCGGATTAGAGGGAGAGCCTCTTTAGTAAGGGTTGTAATTACGAGTTCACCGCTCTCTCCATCAGGAACAGGTTCTCCTGTCTCAGGGTCAAGGATCTCGACCAGGAATTTGTCTGCCCAGATATGGATTCCGCATTGTGCCGAACATTCGGTAAAAAGAGGGCCACTCATTTCCGAAGTTCCATAAATGTCATATGCTTTGATTCCTGATTCATCTTCTATACGTTTTTTGAGTTCCTCTGACCAGGGTTCGGCCCCGAAAAATCCTTTCTTTAATTTCGTATCTTCCTTGATGTTAATTCCCATTTTTCTTGCGGACTCGATCATGTAAAGGAAGTAAGAAGGTGTGCAGGCTATAGCAGTGACATCAAGGTCTTTCATCAACTCAAGCTGGCGTTCGGTATTTCCTGAGCTTGTGGGGAGTACGGTTGCGCCCAGTTTTTCGCTTCCGTAATGGGCACCGAGCCCACCTGTAAAAAGCCCGTAACCGTAACTTACCTGAAGAATATCGTTTTTCCCCATTCCAACAGAAGTAAACGCTCTTGCAAGGGACTCAGCCCATTCATCAATATCCTTCTGCGTATATCCTACCACGGTCGGTTTGCCTGTTGTACCCGAGGAGGCATGGAAACGGGCGAGCTCTGAATTTGGGACGCAAAAAATACCTGTTGGATAGGTATCTCTGAGATCCTGTTTAACTGTAAAAGGTAATTTTTTGACATCTTCAAGAGTTTGGATATCTTCCGGCTTAACACCGTGTTCGTCAAACCTTTTTCTATAGAAAGGGGAGCGCTCATACACGTAGTGTACAAGTTGTTTCAACTTTTCCTCCTGCAGCTTTTTTAAATCCTCTGCAGGCATCGTCTCTATCTCAGGATCCCAGTATTCTGGCATTTTTTCTCACTCTGTATCTCTCATTATCCCAGGCTAACAACTTCAGGCCTGGTGTTTTCTTTAGTTTGTTTTTTGCTTTGTGTATATATCTCATCTCATGCCTTTTAAGGTCATGCTTCAGTCAGGGTTCTCTCTTTATTTCTCTATTTAATCTCGCCTCTGACTTCTGGAGTCCGTCGTTTCTAGCGGATACACACTTCCGGCATATAGAGTATCAAGATTAAATTGGATTCTCATATAAATATTAGCTGTTAGGCTGAAAAAAGATTTTTAAAGTATGCTTGAAAGCTGGTTTTCTGAAGTATGAGACCCAATTTACTTCCGAGCTCACTCAAAAACTAAACTTATCCTTAAATCAATAAAAGTTTCAGAATTATTTTCCGTAATCAGAAACTGATGTCAGAATCGGATATAGAAACTGATTGATTACCCTGAATTTAAAATTCGAGAAGCAGTTTTGAGTTCTGGAATAAGCTCTTCAAAGATTACTCATCTTTAAACTCTTCGATTTCATCTTCAAATGTTATCTCTTTTGATGTTGCTCCAAGAGAGGCTTCAAGAATCTTCTTTGTCCTTTCCCTGCACTTGTCCAGAACTTCTTTCATATCAGCGATAACATCGATTCCGGCAGCTCCGGAATGCCCGCCGCCGGTGCCGTTATATTCGTTGCTTATATCTTCCATTAACTGCCCAAGATTAACTCCGGCATTTACAGCATCACGTTTTGCCCTTGCACTTATTCTTACGCTTTCACCTTTGGTTGTGCCAACAAAAGCAATATCCGCACCGATATTAATAAGCATAGAGGATGCAGAGCCTCCAAAGGAGCTGACATGGGAAGAGGCGATAAGCATATCCTGTACTCTATCGAGCTCGACGCGACTTGCGGCTTTAAGGATAGCTATACGCATGGAAATGTCCTGTGGGGTAGCAGCCATAAGGTCCAGCACTTCCCCGTACTCAACACCGCTGTCTTCGATAATTCTTGCTACTGTCCGAAATGTATCTGCTGTTGCATGTTTGAAATGCCCGGTATCTGTTACGATTCCTGTGAGCATTCCAATCCCTACACGCCGGTTGATCGGCGCCCCAATTACTTTTAATATATTGTAAACTATTTCGACGGTAGAGGTAGTATTCCTGTGCAGGTAAAACTCGGCATTTTCTGTAAGAGCGGTAGTTGTATGGTGATCGATCACGGAATACCTTGTAAGCTCCAGATCATTTAATTGTGCCTTTGTCGAAGTATCAACCGCGACGACAAAACCATAATCAGCAGGGTTGGGTTTATCCACAACCTCAATTCCGAGTCTTTCTACAAGCACGGATGCCACACGATTGCGACCGTCCACGAGTCCAACAGTACCTCCTATCGCTTCTGAAAGGGCAAAAGCACTGCTAATCGCATCCGGATCTGCGTTCCGATGGCATAAGAATAGAATGTTTCGATAGTCAAGGAGCCGGTTGAAAAACTCCGCTTCATCAACTTCCATTGTCCACTCTGGCTATCGTTTTTATAGGCACTAATCTCCCTGGATTCAAAAATTTAGGGATCTCGTCATGTCTCTATTGAATTTTAACAAAGCTTTACTACTTCTTAATCCCCTATAAGGGAATTAAAAATATAATTAATCCCCTATAAGGGAATGAAAAAATATAATTATTGTGCCCTGGGACCCAGTGCCTGCTGGATCTGCTCCTGAAGCTGTTTGAAGCGAGATGTGAGCCTATCTTCCTGCCTGGAAATGGACTGAAGCCTGAGTGAGAGAGTTTCTTCCCTATCTTTCAGTTTTGCAATAGATTCCCCTTTGCTCGTTTTTATTACCAGCTCTCCTACGTTACGATAGACTACTGCATCGTCAGTGAGTCTTTCTAGCTCGTCAAGAGCCATTTTTGATTCTTTTTGCATAGCTTCAATCTGTGATTTTTGCATAGCCAGAGCTTGAATCTGCTGCTGTATCTGCTGAAGCTGTGCTATCTGGTTCTGAACTTGAGGGGGTAATTCTGCAGTCATCTGATTTTCACCTGAGTCCTCAATAAACCTGAAGGGATTTTAATGTTTCTGTCCTTGCAGCTTACGAAAAATCACTTTAGCGCCTAGAATTAATATGGAGGCACCTTCTGCCAAAGAATTAAACAACAGATTGATCTTAATCAGTAGTTCCAAATACCCTTAGTTACGAAACCTGTTTTATACAAATGAAGGCATAATTAAAAAAGGGATTGAAGACAATGGAGTCGTTTATTATGTTCTCAAAAAACGACTCCATCTCTTGT
>DADO01000173.1:0-154 GCA_002509325.1 Methanosarcina sp. UBA402
GGAGGAAAAGCTTGGCAGGTTTGTATCTGGCACTCTTCGACATTTTCCAGCATCTGCAGGAGTTGAAATGTACAGATTTGGCTGGGTGAACCTCAACGCTTTTTATGACGTTATGAGAAAGCGATACAACTGGATGAGGAAGGAATACCTCTAC
>DADO01000173.1:388-563 GCA_002509325.1 Methanosarcina sp. UBA402
AATCAGGGCACGTTACGGGCATTCTGTCAATATTGATCTCGACTACAGGGAAAGCGATTCTCCATACCTTTATTATGGGGCAAGTCCCGAAGAAGGTGATGTTCTGCTGGAGAACGGAGTTTTCCCGATAAAACAGAGATATGTCCACCTCAGTACTTCATATGAAAAGGCAGTA
>DADO01000173.1:861-981 GCA_002509325.1 Methanosarcina sp. UBA402
ATACCTCCTGAATATCTTTTTGTCATTGAAGACTGACTTTAAGACTGACTTTAAAAGTTTCCAGCAAGTTATTCTTGGTGCTCTTCCTTCTTTTCCCTTTTGTTTTTTCTCTTTTGTTTT
>DADO01000173.1:1216-4031 GCA_002509325.1 Methanosarcina sp. UBA402
TTTTTCTCTTTTGTTTTTTCTCTTCTCTTCTTTTTCCGTTTTTTGTTGTATCTAACTTTACTTTCCTCTTTCAATTCACGGATACTTCAAAAAGGCCTTCCTTTTCCTCTATCCTGAATTTGACATCAAGGAACTGTTCAGTAACCCAGATATTTGTCGCAGCATGTAGGGAAATTTCACGGACGGTGTAAGAACTATTTCCTGCAAGAGCCATGTACGGTATTAACTGGTCTGCCAGGTGTGTATCCACAGAGGCTCCTACTCTAAGTTCAGTAATTATTTCATCTGCAGCCCGTTTACCTACTTTTTCTGCGGGAAGCCCTCTTTCCCCAAGCGCACTTCCGCCTATATAACCTGTCCAGAGGGTTATCCCGCTTCCAGTGGAAAAAGCTTCAAAAGATTGAGTTTCGATCTGAGATAAATATCCCGCTTCCGTTAATCTAGCACTGGCAGCCTCGGCCTGACGTACAGGTACATGAGCCGGAAGATTCGAAGCATGAGAAATCCCCCTTATTTCTTCCTCTTCTTTTAAAAAATGAAATCCGCGCAGCCTGCAGGGTTTAAATAAAGCTGAAACTTTTCCCCCACCTTTCGGGTAGTAACCGTGTTCCTTCAGGGTTACACTGCCTGAATAGCCAAATCGCTCCAGAGCCCTGAAAGTCACATGCTGCAGGTAGTGAATTGTCGGAGACCACGCTACGTCGGTCCCTCCTTTTACCGTGATTTCGATCTTTTCTTTCGCAAACAGCAAGGCTGGCATAATGCATTGGAGGAGCAGGGTTATGCTTCCTGCGGTACCAATATCAACATCATATTTGCCCCCCCTTATTTCCATTGGAACAAAAGAAAACTCAGTAGAGCCCGGAAAAAGTCCTGAAATCTGAGCCTCACAGATCCTGGCTGCAGTTTCCAGAGCCTTTAAATGTTGCGGTTTCAGTCCCGGATTTGGCCTGTTTTTCCTGATATTCGTGACCCTGATCTCTTTTCCCGTAACTGTGGAAAGAGCAATAGCCGTTCTGAGCAACTGCCCTCCTCCTTCACCGTAAGAGCCGTCGATTTCTAACATTTCCTCTCCCACATTCTCTTGATTTCATTTTACTTTATCCCGCTGTCTTCTTTTTCCCTTGTTTCCTTTTCCTTTGTTTCCTCCTCCTTTACTTTTTTTCCTTTGTTTCCTCTTCCCTTGCTTCTTTTTCTTTTCTTTCTTTTTCCTTTATATTTCGGATAGCTGTTTTTAAAGCTGGTCGGAGGGGGTCCACAAGCATGGAGACCGGCGGTGCATAGCAGGTTTCCATGTCAAGGAAATCTCTGATGGTAGCTTTCTTTCGGATGGCAAGGGAAAGGGCATCAATCCTTTCTTTTATTCCTTCTCCTCCAGCAAGCTGCGCACCCACCAGAACCTTGTCTTTGAACAGGAGCTTAATGTACACATCTTTCCGACCTGGGTAGTAGGAAGCTCTTGTACGCCCGCGGGAAAAACCTGTAATGATCTTTATTCCATAACTTTCGGCCTTTCTTGAGGTAATTCCCACTCCACCGAATTGTAAATCTCCTGCCACAGCTACCCAGGGATCGGCAAGCGGCCCGAGAGTAGTACGCTTTTCTGTGATATTGTTGCCGATTATATCTGCCATATGCCGGGCTGTTGTGCCCAGCTGACTTAATCTGGCTTCCCCTGTTATAAGGTCTGTTACTTCCACACATTCCCCGCCTGCATACACATAGGGAAGAAATTCTTCTCCTGCTTTATCTCCTGCCTTATTTCCTGCCTTATTTCCTGCCTTAACCTGGAGCATTTCATTTACAATTATTCCTCCGGCTTTCCCGATTTTGATCCCTGCCTCCAAGGCAAGGGAAATTTCAGGTCTAACTCCGCTTGCAAGAAGTACAAGATCTACAGGAAGCTGCCTATTCCCTACGTATAGTTTTTTTTCTTTCCAGAAATTTTCAGGAAAGGTCACAAGTTCCCCGGAGATGACCTCAATCCCGAGACTTTCCAGATGTTCCCTTATGATTTCGGAAATGTCATGATCCAGTTGTCTGGAAAGCAGGTTTTTGCTTCGGCTTATGAGGAAGGTTTTAATTCCCCTTCTCGAAAGTGCTGCTGCACATTCTATTCCTATTGTCCCTGCACCTATTATGCAGACTTTCTTAACAGTTTGCAGGCTTTTTTCAAAGAGCACTCCATCATCAAGACTCCTCAGAGTAAAAACACCATAAGGGAGAATATTTGCGCTGCCTGTTCGAGGTATAAAGGGCAGGCTGCCTGTAGCGATCACGAGTTTGTCAAAGGGATAAAATCCTTCTCCCGTGCGGACAACTTTTAAATCCAGATCTATTAAGTTGACGCACTCATTTAGCCTGACAGTTATCCGATTTTTTCTGAAAAAATCCTGGGGCTTTACTATCAGTTTTTCAAAACTTTCAATTTCCCGGCCCAGAACAAAAGGGATTCCACAGTGGCTGTAAGCAGTATGGGAATCTCTTGAAATTACGGTAATCTCAAAATCGCTCTGTCTTCGAATTTTGGTAGCAACCGCCATGCCACAGGCTCCTCCTCCTATAATAACAACTCTCACAGGACCTTTTTTTTCAGGGGGTTGTGCCGATATTACTGCCTGAAATTCTCCCTTAACTCCGGCGGTCTTCTGGATATCTTCATCTGTAGCACTTTGTGTACCAAATTCGCTTCCCATACTCTTAGTACTTGTGTCTCACGCCTATTATAGGTTTTTAAATAGCCTAAAAGCTTTCAGGCAAGTGAATTGAGAATTTACTGAAACAATTTCATTGGTCATCGGTTAAGGAATTCTCT
>DADO01000173.1:4316-8074 GCA_002509325.1 Methanosarcina sp. UBA402
TGGAGGCAATTTATCACGATTCTTCACTTAACCGAAGACGCATGGAAACAATTTAATCATCAGGCTAATACAGGTTAATCAGACTAATCAGGCTCTTTTTTGGAAATTAAGTTACTTGAAAATCTGGCTTTTTACGTCGAAAAAAGCTCTGGTATTATTTGCAAAAAACACAAAAAATACTCTCGATTAAAAACTCGTGATATTCTGGGGGTGAACGAGCGAGTTTGGGAGTGGGGGGTTAGTACATAAAAAAGTTTCTATGCCTCGCCCGTTCAAATTTTTACAAGTCTTTCGTTTTATATATACTTTTCTAAATTTTTCCAGTTTATTATTTTTTACAATTTCTAAATCTCTTCTAGGGTTCTTCTAGGGTTATCCTAAAACACCTCTTCCAGAGCTATTTAAAAAGTATACCTTTTTCAAAAACATAGGATGCGAAAAAACTATCTAAATGTGATCGATTTTTTCAAATAACCATAAAGTTCTTAAAGCCAGCCGGCGTTAAACATATGAATTTAAACCACGTGACGCACAGGGTTCCTCATTTGCCGAGATTCCTTTAAAGGCGGGCGAGAACAGTCTGTCAGGTCATATCATTGATTAGCAAGTTCACCTATTCATCATTGTTAAATTCGTAAAGATTATCTAATGTAGTTATTCCACATGCAAATTTAATAAAAACTTCAGATTTACTATATTATTACCAGGGCTAAAAATCATTCAATATAAAATCAAAACTCATACAACATCACCCAGGAAGTAAAAGTCAAAAAGTGTTTCCAATAAACCTGATAAGTACTTCATTTACCGCTTACCAATTATCACTGCGTAGCCCCTAATTTATGGGATAGGGTGTCTGGCAAATCTTGGCTGCTTATGTTCGGATTACCCGCTTTTCAGGGGGTATTTCTTGAAAACTAGAGTTATCAGGCTCATTGAAAAGTGAATACATATTTTGGCTTTTCCGGTTCTGAAGGTTATCTCAGGACTACAATAAAAACTTATGTTAGGGCAAAGGCTTTCGGGCAGATAAGGAAAGCCTCAGGAACAACGCAGGTATTATTGTCTGCCCGCTTGAGAGTCAGGAGCTTCTCTATCTAAGAAGCCTTAAGTCAGGCTAGATTAATAGCTATTACAGCCTGAAACTTTACCAGGTTCTCATAAGGTAAGAGCTTCCACAAGACCGCGTAATTCTGGCAGTCCGCCGGATCAGGTCTCCTGGCATAAGCATAATGGGAACTCCAGGCAGGTTCGGAACTTTCTTTCCCGCGACAGTTGTCATTTTATCCTTAATTCTTAAATCTGCCTCTTCAAGGGTGTTTTATCCCTGACCTGGTATGGAATCTGATTTTTACTATTTTTGCATTGTCCAGAGCTTTACGAGTTTTCGGAGACTAGAGAATAGCTTGTATTGTCAGGAAACTCAATGGGTTGTAAGCTAGAAAACAATCAATTTCACTTCAGGAATAAAATTCCTATGCGAAGTAATTTTTTAAATTATCATGATAAACCATTCACAATACCTAGGGAGAATTTACATGCAAAATGCAGATACTACAAAATATATCATTCATTCTAAAATTAACGCTGATGGGGTAATTGAACGTCCTGATATCGTAGGTGCGATCTTCGGGCAAACAGAGGGACTACTTGGGGCTGATCTTGATCTCCGTGACCTGCAAAAAACTGGCAGGATTGGCAGAATCGAGGTAATGGTTACGGCTAAAGGAGGAAAAACTAAAGGAAATATCTTTGTCCCCTCAAGTCTTGATAAAGTTGAAACCTCGATTCTTGCTGCATCTCTTGAGACAATTGACAGAGTAGGACCCTGTAGTGCCAGAATTGAGGTTTTCCAGGTAGAAGACGTGAGAGCTGTAAAGCGCAAGAAGATCATTGAAAGAGCAAAGCTTATTTTTACCAAAATGTTTGACGAGTCCGTGCCTGAATCCCAGGAGCTGGCCGATGAAGTCAGGCAGTCCGTAAGGATTGATGAACTTACTTACTATGGAAAGTCCAGAATCCCATGTGGACCGAATGTATTCAACTCGGATGCCATCATTATTGTCGAGGGGAGAGCTGACATTCTGAATCTGCTTCGTTATGGTATCAAGAATACCATCTGTGTAGGTGGAACGAATATTCCCCCTGAGGTTGCAGAGCTTACTAAAAAGAAAACAGTAACGGCTTTTACAGATGGAGACCGTGGAGGAGAACTTATAATACGTGAGCTCCTGCAGGTGGCAGATATTGATTATGTTGCCCGTGCTCCTGATGGAAAAGGTGTAGAAGATCTTGTCCAGAAAGAAGTCATAAGATCCCTTCGCCGAAAAGTTCCTGTAGAACAGATCATTGAGAAATATGGAATCCAGGAAAGGGAAGGCGGAGAAAGTGCCTGGGGAGTGGAGAGGGGCTCCAAGAGAAAGATAAGATCACCTGAAATTGTCCCCAGGTTTGCCGAGAAGAAGCTACACAAGCGTATTAAGGTTCACAGGGTCTCTCCAAAGCCAGACTTTTACGGAGAGGAACTCCTGGAAGAAGAAACGAAGGGACCAGAACCTGAAAAAGTCTCGGTGGAAATGGCCCCCGTGACTGTACAAGAAGTTAGAACAAGACCTGTCGTCACAAAGCCTCATATTTTGGGAAGGGCAGTTCCTGCTGCCGCCAGAGTCTCCAGAGAAAGGCCTATTCCCGCGCCTGTCAAAGTTCCCGGAGGCGAGGCGGTCAGAGTTTCTCCTGCTCCGGTAAAGGCGGTTCCCATTTCTCCTGAAGCTGCAAGGTTTAGGCCTCATACCGAAGCTCTAAAAGGGACTTTAACAGCCCGAATTCTTGACTCCCAGGATAAAGTAATCGAGGAAATTGCAGTCCGGGATCTTGCCAGCAGGCTGAAAACTTATAAAGACAATATCCAGAGTGTAGTGTTTGATGGTGTAATTACTCAGAGACTCGTTGATATTGCTTCAAGTAATGCGATTAAGAACCTTATAGGTGTGAAAATAGGCAATATCGCTAAGGTTCCTGCTGATATAGAAGTTTTGACCGCAAGTATGCTTTGAGAGGTTTCTAAATCTCTCAATTTTCCATTTAATTTCTAACTCCTTTTTCTTTTTTTCAAGATTTTACTTTTCGTTTTTTTTCAAGATTTTACTTTTCGTTTTTTTTCAAGATTTTACTTTTCGTTTTTTTTCAAGATTTTATTATTACATTATTCTCTCCAGAATGTAAACGTATTTAACTTGGTATTCACAGAAGCTTATTTTTATTTTCAAGATTTTATTATTACATTATTCTCTCCAGAATGTAAACGTATTTAACTTGGTATTCACAGAAGCTTATTTTTATATTGTACAAAAATAAAAAATGGGAGTGAAAATCTGAACAGAGCAAAAACCAATTACTTAGTAGACCTTTTTCTTACAGCCCTCTTTTTTGTAGTTGCAGGCACAGGACTATTTATGTATTTTTTTATACCTTCAGGAGTCCCGGGAGGGAGATATGTTGTATATATGGGGTTAACGAAAGCTACTTGGCTCTGGATACATAGCAAGGCCGGAATCTTGATTATGATTCTTATAGTTGTTCATCTTGTCCTACACCAGCAATGGATTGTACGTACCACTAAGAGTTTTTTTAGAAAAGGGGAGAAAGATGCTGTTGTAAAGAAAAGTGGTGACTGAAGAAGTCCGTTATACACACTTAAAATCTTTTGTTAAATCTTCAGTCTTATTTAGTCTTATTTAAACCTTCAAAATCTCTCATTT
>DADO01000173.1:8343-12003 GCA_002509325.1 Methanosarcina sp. UBA402
TATTAAACCTTCAAAATCTCTCATCAAGCTTTCAAAGTCCAATTGCATTGAACCCGGCAAGGAGAATATCTCTTGGATAAATACCAGTAACCTGCATCATAACATAAGCTCCAACGAAAGTCCCTGCCATACTTCCTATGTTTGCAAAGCTTGCAACAAGGAGAACTCGCATGAACCTGTTTTTGAACATCTCGCTGAAGGTTTCTATCCCTGCCAGGGCTTTTATGTCTGCAGTGGTAGGGTTTCTCTGTTTTGCTTCTACAATGCCAGCGAACCAGCCTGCGGCAATTAGCGGGTGCAAAGTTGTTAGCCAGGCAACCGAAAAGGCAGTCAGGATTGAGTAAGGATGCCCACCTGCGAGTAGAGTACCGGCTGCGCTCAGGGTTCCTGTAATAATAAACCACCACCCGAAAGCTATCAAAAGAAGTTTTAGCGGAACGCCAGAAAGCAGCAACAGCAAAAAGAATCCAATTATAATGCCGACAAAAGCAAAGCCAACAACTTTCCCAACGCTTACGCGTTTTTTTGGAAGCTGCATAAGACTATTCAGAGAAGGAACGCTTTTCGGATTCTTCAGGTACTTAAGTACTCCTGGTTTGTGTCCGGCTCCAATTACTACAACAACAGTTTTGTTTCCACCTGCGGCAACCCTGAGGATGCTACCTGCAAGATACGCGTCCCTTTCATCAATGAGAACCTCAGCTGCGGTTGGGGCAAAACCCCTGAGTTCGTTTACAAGGGCAGTCACAACGTCACTTTCAGTGATTTGATCGATATCGATCTCGGTTCCTTTTCCTATGCCTATAAGACCGCCTATCAGGGAGCCGATCATCTTTATTTTTTCCAGGAACTTCATTTTTCCCCAGAAGCGCTGAAGGGTCACCTGGATATCCCGGTCAATTAAGGCAACATTGGCCCCAGCAGCCTCGGCTTCCTCGATCGCAGAAATCATCTCGGCTCCGGGCTTTACTCCCATATCCTCCCCAATCTTTTTCTGCATATAGGCAAGCAGCCAGTGAATAATATAATAATAGACCTTGCCTTCAGTAAGAATTTCCTTAATAGGAACCTGTTTTTCCTGCACATTACCTTTCAGGGCATCATAACGTCCCCTGCAGAGCTCGACAGCTACAATGTCCGGTTTCAGGTTCCTGATCGCAGCTTTGACCTCTGCAACACTCTTTTCTGAAACATGGGCTGTTCCTATGATCACGATTTTTGAAGGTTGGTATTCGGCTTGGGAAGCACTTGATAGTATGGAAGGTGAAGCGAATGAAACTTCGGAAGCTGAATTAGGAACAGGTTCTACAACAAGTTCGGAACTTATGTCAAGCTCTGTTTCAAGCTCATCGGGTTCTGATTTGGATTCCAATGCAGAAATTTTGTCTTCTTGTTGCATGTTAATTGAAGAATCAGAAAGTTTAGACTCTCTGACAGAAACGGAACTTTCAGAAACAAAATTTTCTGCGGTTTCGGTCACAAGTTTGTCCATGGAATATATTGACTCCTGAGATGAACTGTGAAAACTGTAGTCAGGGTCCTTGTCCTGAGAATCTGTAATTTCAGGTTTGTTCATTGTTAATCTCTCTGCTGTGACGAGTTAAATGTGATATGTGAGAAACATCACTTGTAGGATTGTATTTAATTACATGAATAATTAAGCTCTTCACATAAAATAACAAAGCTATAAAAGAACTTAGCTAAGAACTTAGCTATATAGCAGATGATTAACTGGTAATAATTATCTGCTAGAGATTTATATTTTGCTGCCTACAGGTTCCAGTTTCTATCTCTACAACCTTTGCTTTACACAATCCTTCAAACACTTATTTAATATGTTTTCACACAATTCTAGAATTGTTTTGTTTAATTCCAGAGTTATTTTGTCTATTATTTATTCATTAAGAACTTGAGACAGTTAGCTCTCTAGATAAAAATATCTTTTGATAACACTATCTCTTATATCCTCTATTCTCTTGACAATTTTTACCCTTGACAATTTTTAGGTTTCATTAAGCAGTTTTTCTTAAAGATTTCTTTAATTGGAGTATGAATTTCCTTTATTTTATTATAGAAGAATTATTCTGACTTGAGTCTCAGGATCCGTATAAGATCTGTTCTTGAAAGGATCCCTACGACCGATCCGTTATCAATAACAATAATTCTTCCGATATTTTTGGATGAGACCAATCTAAGGACATCGCTGGCCTGTGCATCCGGAGGTACTGAAATAATATCTCTAGTCATGATGTCTGAGACCTGGATCACAGGACGTTCCACATAGGGAACATTCTGCGCGTCTGTAAACGTCACAATTCCTCTCAGGCTATCTCCCTCCATTACAGGGTAACCCATGTGTTTCTTCTCAAGCATAAATTTGATCAGATCTTCAACTGTCATGGAAGGACTAACTGAGACAACATCCCTAGTCATAATATCCTTGACCTGAATATTTTCAAGCGTTACCTCGGCCCGTGTAGAACGTTCCTCTTCAGACGCACCGACGTAAATAAAGAGTGCGATCAAAGGGAACCAGAGGTTACCCACGAGAATCCCGAAAATTGCCATGAGAATAGCCAAAAATTTCCCTACAGTTGCTGCACTCTGGGTAGCTTTCACATAAGACATTCTTCTTGCATAGAAAGAACGAAGTACTCTGCCTCCATCCATTGGAAAAGCAGGCAAGAGATTGAAGATCCCGAGTACAAGATTCATAGCTCCAAGAATCCAGATTATGAGGTATACTGGATTTTGAGAAAGTGTAGGGTTAGGGGAAATCAGATTTCCGTATATAAGCAAGCAGGCAAAGCCTATTATAAGGCTTGTAAGGGGTCCTGCAGAAGCCATTTTTGCTTCCTGTCCTGGTTTTCTGGGTATCTCCTCCATAGCCGATACTCCCCCAAAAAGAAAGAGAGTAATGCTTTCAATTTTGACCCCATAGCGCATTGCCATATATGAATGTGCAAGTTCATGTAGGACAATTGAAGCAAAAAGCAGGATCGCGGTCAGGACTGAAAGCGAATACTTTATGAGAGGTGGCTCAACTCCCTCAAAGCCGAACGGCTGTGGGTTAATTGCAAACACATAAGCAAATATGGGCAGTATAAGAAGAAAAGTTATGTGCAGCCTGATAGGTATACCCATCACACTTCCGATTTTCAATGATGATTTCACGAAATAAATACCCCCATTTGCATTTTTATAATATTAAATAAATGAGAATTGCTGAACGGATTTTCCAAAACCTTACATATATTTTATTTTCAATAAGTTATGGTTGCTAAGTTATATTCCTAACTTTTAATTTGGACTTAAAATACCATGTTCAATATCAGGTCTGGAATGTTGCAAATAACATAACTCATCGGGAATCTGAACTTGTCGGAAATTCTCTTGTGAATCCCCATGAGAATCTTTTCCTGATAGAGTCGCCTGATATTTTTCCTAGTATAGACGCCTTGTAAATTTTTCCTCATAAAGAAGCTGACCCCATTTATTATTTGGCGATTATATTATACATATTTGCTTGTTCACGACCTAGTGAATTAACAGATTATAAGAAGGCATAAAGAAAAAAAATAGGTAATTACAAAGGGAAAAGAAAATCGGATACCAGAAGATCTAACGAAATTAAAAGTATCAGGGGAAGTATGAGGAATC
>DADO01000173.1:12244-12442 GCA_002509325.1 Methanosarcina sp. UBA402
ACGAAAGTTATTTGAGATAAGCAGGAATGAGAAAATTAAGTGAATTTAAATGAATACTAAAGTAAGTAAAGGGAAGTAGGAAACTTTAGAAAAAATAAGGTAAAATAGTAAAATTTAAAGTTCTGCAATCACTTTTTTCAGATCTTGCAAGAACTCTTCGACATCACTGTCTGAATTGTGAGGCATCAGAACCAGGCG
>DADO01000224.1:0-3850 GCA_002509325.1 Methanosarcina sp. UBA402
GATGTAATACCAAGCACATGAGAGCTTGCCAAGAAGGTCATACTTTGGAGAGTTTGGTGTTTCATGCTACTGGTTTTTTGTTCAACTGCGTAAGTCCTATAAAATTGATTTTTACAATTATTACAGATACAACCAGGCGCATTAAAATGGCGATTGTTGACTCGCGTATTACCCCTGATGTCGCAGTTAATGACCCCGAATTAATGGTAAGTATGCCGCCTTCTCTTACAGCTGCGACAGGAATGGATGCCCTGACGCATGCCGTTGAGGCATACGTTTCCACTATGGCTACACCTACAACGGATGCGGCTGCTATTAAGGCCATAGAACTTATCGCAAAATACCTGCCTGCCTGAAGCGGTCGCTCATGGAGAAGACGTTAAAATAAGAGATATGATGGCTCATGCCGAATACCTTGCAGGTATTGCCTTTAACAATGCAAGCCTGGGTTATGTGCATTCTATGGCTCATCAACTCGGAGGATTTTACGACCTTCCGCACGGGGTCTGCAATGCGATTCTTCTTCCCTATGTGGAGGCATACAACAAGCAGGTTGTCCCGGAACGTTTTGCTGATATCGCAAAAGCAATGGGGGAAAATATTGAAGGGCTAAGTCCAGAGGAAGCTGCAGATAAAGCTATAGAGGCTATCAAAAACCTTGCATCCAAAATAGGTATCCCTTCTGGCCTGAAAGAACTTGGAGCAAGGGAAGAAGATCTAAAACTGCTTGCTGAAAATGCAATGCAGGATGTTTGCCGCCTTACAAATCCCAGAGAATTTTCAAAAGAAGATATCATCGAGATTTACATGAGAGCAATGTGATCTGAGTACTTGCACTGAGCCAGGGATTCGATGAGGCAGTCTGCTGGAAAATACAGAATAGTAAATTGAGACCTTGAACCTGGTAAATTGAGATTAGGGAGATTTGGAGGTAATGTTAAGAATTCCATCGGAATATTGGCTCTGTAGAAAAATCGGCTCTGTAGAAAACCTATCTTGTAGAAAACCTACCTTGTAGAAAACCTACCTTGTAGAAAACCTACCTTGTAGAAAACCTATCTTGTAGAAAACCTACTTTGTAGAAAACCTACCTATATCAGGTGAAAGAGGCTGAATAGAGATAGTATATCCAGTTTCGGGTTTTAAGGCGAGTTCTAAAACAAGCAAAAATAAGATAGATGGCTTGAGTGAGGACTACTTTTATAAGTCCTCAACTGTACTGCCGCATGAGACCTGCCAGTTTTTTACCTTCTTTACGCTCATCTTTATTGCTTTTGCAAGCTCTAGAGGATCTGCTTCTGCCAGAGCATCTATACTTGTAATTCCGGCTTCTTCCAGCTTTTCTGCTGTGGCTTTTCCCACGCCTTCGAGGTCCTTAATTGATTTGGGCCTCTCCTTTTTAGGCTGTTGAGCCTGCTCTTCCTGCTGGGTTTTCTGCCATTCTATATAATTACATTGCGGGCAGCCGAGGTCCCAGGGGCGTTTTCCTGAATTGACTATCCGAATATGGTGCAGGCCGTGTGCTTCACAGACCTTGTCAGTAACCACAATCTGTCCGCTTCTTGGCAGAGGAAGGGAGAAGGTACAGTTCGGATAGTTGTTGCAGCCTATAAAACGGCCTCCTCTCTTGGAACGCCGGATCATGAGTTCGTTTCCGCAGGCTGAGCAGGTGCCTATAATCTTGTCTTCCCTGAGGCCTGCCTGGAGAGATTCTACGATTTTATCCCGGTTTTTTTCAAGTTCCGAGAACACCTGCTTTAACATCTCCCGCGACTCCTCAAGCACCGACTCCTCTTTGACCTTACCCTCTGCAATCAGGTCCATGTTTTCTTCGAGGAGTTTTGTCATGTCTGGTTTTGTGATAGTAGGGGAATACCTCTCAAGGGTATCAATTACTGCAAAAGATGTATTCGTGGGCTGTACAGGGTTTCCATGGATATAAACCCTGGAATAAAGCTTACTAATTATCTCATGCCTGGTTGCCTTTGTTCCAAGCCCAAGCTCTTCCATAATATTGATAAGTCTTCCCTGTCCGTAACGGCCTGGAGGCTGGGTTTCTTTATCCAGCATCTCTTTCTTTATCACTTCCAGGGAATCGCCTTCGTGGAGTTCAGGGAACAGCCTGTCTTCAGGTGAATTATATGGATAGTACCATCTCCAGCCTGATTCTACAAGTCTTGCTCCATTTGCCCTGAACTCTTCTCCTGCAATATCGAGTTTCAGGCGCATGGTTTCCCATTCGCTTGGCCCGGCAAAGGTTGCGAAAAAGCGCCTGACTACAAGTTCATAGACCTTCCACTCATCCTCTTTTAAGTCGGACTCTTTTGCAAGGGAGGCAGGATAAATAGGCGGGTGGTCAGTGGTTTCTTTTTTTCCTCGCGTAGGAACGAGTTCGGCTTTCTCAAGCAAGGCATTTGCATATTCTTTAAAGGGGCCTTCTTTGAAAATCTCAATCTGTGCCCTCAGGTCAAGAGTCTCGGGATAAACCGTATTATCGGTTCTTGGGTACGAAATGTAACCATTGGTATAGAGAGATTCAGCTATGCGCATCGCGTTTGCGGGACTGAGCCCGATTGAGTTTGCTGCGTTTATGAAACCTGTGGTATTGAATGGAATTGGGGGCTGGTCAGTTTTCTTTCCCTTTTCGATTTCTTTTAATTGAGCCTGTTTCCCTAATTTCTTGAAGGCTTTTACTGCCTCTTGTTTGTCCAGGAAACGGCGGGTCGAGTGCTGAGCTGAGAAGCTTTCTCCTTCTGCATTTTGGAATTCGGCATGTATCTCCCAGTAAGGAGTCGGGACAAAAGCATTTCTCTCTTTTTCCCTGTCAACAATAAGAGAAAGAGTTGGCGACTGTACCCGACCTACTGAAAGGAACATCTTCCCAAGCCTGCCTGCTGCAAGGGAAATATAACGGGTAAGGGCTGCGCCCCATACAAGGTCAATGACCTGCCTGGAATGGCCGGCGTCCGCGAGATAAAAATCGACATCTGATGGATTTGAAAAAGCGGTTTCTATTGCTTTTGGGGTTATTGCACTATAGCGTACCCTATCAAAAGGAGCATCCGGATTCACCTGCTTTATAATGTTCAGGGCTTCGACTCCTATCAGTTCTCCTTCCCGATCATAGTCCGTGGCAATCGTAACCTTGCTTGCCTCTTTTCCAAGGTTTTTCAGGGCAGTTACGATCTTCCGGTTGATAGGAGTTGTTACGATCTCAGCATCGATAAGAGTTTTAGCATCTACCTTCTGCCAGTTATTGTACTCCTTGGGAAAATCGATCCCTACGATATGGCCAGACAGCCCTACAACCGCAGTCTCCTGCTTTTTCCCATTGGACTCAATCTCATACCGGTATACGTCTACTCCACTAACTCTATCCTTCTTCGGGCTTTTTGGAGCCAGAATCGCAGCTATCCTCCTTGCTGCTATATTTTTTTCCGTTACAATAAGGTGCATTTAAAACTCCGGTATAATTTTATTATGTTCTGAGGAGGAATACTGGCATACCCCAAAATTCCTGCCAGTCTGAGACAAAGTCTGCCTCCTAATCCTTGAAGTTTCCTTTTGCGATATATATTTTTGGATCGCATCACAAGTATATGCCATCGTTCGTAGACAAAAACAGGCTCAGGAACATTCATCATCTCTTCAAGTCTTCTCATCCGTCTTTCCTCTTCATTAAAACTTCTCTCAGGTTAATTTCTAATTTACTCCTTTGAAACTCCTTTGAATCGCTTAAGCCTTCCGGACCTTTTTCAGGTTTATTCATTAAGCTTCCGGCTAATTCATTCCGTGCTTCAAGACAATTCGCTCAGTACTTCTAGCTAATTTATTCAATACTTCAAGACAA
>DADO01000224.1:4078-4713 GCA_002509325.1 Methanosarcina sp. UBA402
ATACTTCAAGACAATTTATTCAATGCTTTTCCACCATCTTCAATCAGCCTGAAAGCAAGTTCTACTGCTTCTTTCGGGCTTTCTACTCTGTGAACGCCTTTGACTCTCCAGCCTGGTTCAAGCACGACCACAGGCTTTCCCATTTTCAGGCCGAGAGCAATCTCGGAAAGCGTTCCATATTCCCCATTAACTGCAATCAATGCGTCTGAAGACTGGGCTATAAGAGCATTCCTGGCGTGTCCCATTCCGCTGACAACTGCTATGTCTATCCAGGGGTTTGCTTCTTCTCTCAAAGTTCCGGGCAAAATTCCCAGGGTTATTCCTCCTTCCTGCTTTGCTCCGTATGCTGCGGCTTCCATAACTCCTCCCAGGCCTCCACAGAAAAGTATAGCTCCTCTTTTTGCTACTTCTCTTCCTACTGTTTCTGCAAGGGTTCTAGCTTCGCTGCCGCAAACCCCTGCGCCTATGATTCCTATCTGTCTTCTGACCGCAGTTTTCACAGGTGCTCTTTCCATGCAAATCCCTTTTTATTTTAGGTTAATGGCTCTGAATTACCATTATTTCAGTAATAATGGCTCTAAATTCTCTGAATTATTATTATTATTATTATTATTATTTCAGGTTAATGGCTCTGA
>DADO01000224.1:4954-10122 GCA_002509325.1 Methanosarcina sp. UBA402
TTTCAGGTTAATGGCTCTGAATTACCGTTATTTCAGTAATAATGGCTCTGAATTTCCACTATTTCAGTACTGCTCTTTGCGGCTGCATACTCTTCAAGTGGTTCCTTATTTAGTTCAAGAAAACTGTGTCCCCAATTAAACTTGGAGAGGGCTCTTTCAGCCTGTTCTTTATGTCCCAGAATATAGAGAGCTGCTGCAAAAGCTTCGGCTGAGTTGAGTTTGAAAGGCCTTCCGAAATTCACAGGATTGCCTGCAAGCAGATAGGGAAGGGCTCTGTGCTCAAGGTTTAGTTTCGCAAGTTCTGGAAAAACCCTTTCCACTTCTTCCCAAGAGCAATCGAGTACGATAATTCCTTTTCCGGGATCATCGGCAGGAGAGAGGGCTTTTTCTGCAGTTGGGTCAAGAAGAATTGCTGATCTTGGCAGCTTTGATATCTTATCGTAAAGACGTGCAAGGCCAAAGCGAGCCAGTTTTTTTCCAGTGCATTTTTTCGGATCACATTGTCCGGCATGGTAAATATAAAGGGGAATATCCCGCCGTTTTGTCGGATTCATTATTGCTCCTCTGGAAATTATCTTTTACCGAATCGCTTATTTACCTGTTTCCCTGTTTATGTGTATTTCTGTCCACATGTCTCTTTACTTAGTATCTTTTCGGTCTACCTTTTCGGTCTACCATTTTTCTTATCTGCCTGTCTGTTTGCCCAGACGTCTTCTTAAATAAAGGTTATTTTTATATTTAATGAGTTATTACGGAACTTATCCTGAAAATGAAGAGGCCTATATAAGGATTAAAGAGCCTGTCCAAAAATTAAGAGATTTTCCCAAAACTTGATTGAATCTTATTGTCGCTGCTAACACTATAATTCTCAGGTATAAGATTTCTTTGATTTTATATTCTTGGGATTTTTTTGATTTATATTCTTGGGATTTCTTTGATTTTATATTCTTGGGAATACTTCTTTACATAACTCTATCCAGTTAAAGAGCCTCGTTATTGCATTATTTTTTTGAAATCGTTCCAATTTATCCTTATTGGTCTTTTTCTTTTATTTTTCTTTCTGTTTATGAAGTTTACTGTCATATTGAACTTTGTCCAGTTTCAAGGACGTTTTCATATACGTTTTCGTATTTTACGAATGAGTGAATGAATGAGTGAATGAATGAATGAATGAATGAATAAATGAATGAATTTCTTCTTTTAACGGGAAGTATAGAGAAAGTAAACTTTTAAACAATTATTTATATTTACGTGAGTAAGTTGTTCAGGAGAAAAATATGGGAAATATACTGATTGCATTCAATAATGTCTGGAAAACTTATCAGATGGGTGAAGTCCAGGTCAATGCTCTGAAAGCTGTGAGCGTGAAATTTAGAAAAGGCGAGTTCGCTGCAATAGTCGGGCCTTCTGGAAGCGGAAAGTCCACAATGATGAACCTTGTAGGCTGCCTGGATACCCCTACTAAAGGCGAGATTTTCTTGAAAGGCCGGAATATAGCCTGGCTTGAAGAATCGGACCTTGCAGCCCTGAGAGGCAGGACAATAGGATTTGTTTTCCAGCAGTATAACCTGATTCCTGGCATGACAGCCCTTGAAAATGTACTTTTGCCCCTCGAAATTCAGGAAATTGACGATACTGTAGCAGAAAAAAGGGCAAGGAAACTGCTCTCACTTGTAGGGCTTTCGGACAAAATCCAGCACAAGCCTTCTCAACTTTCAGGCGGCCAGCAGCAAAGAGTCTCGATAGCAAGAGCGCTTGCCTGCAATCCTGAAATCATTCTCGCGGACGAGCCAACAGGTGCTCTGGACAGTGTTACTGGAACGGAATTGCTTGTAATGCTTTATCGGCTCTGGAAAGAAGAAGGCAAAACAATAGTGATGGTTACACACAACCTGAACCTTGCAAGATATGCAAGCAGGCATATCGAATTAAAAGACGGAAAAATTGTCAAGGACGAGATGAATGAAGAAATACTTGACCCCAAAAAAACCATTACTTGACCTCGAAAAACTATCAGAAATACAGGAGAATGAAGCTTGAGAGGAAAACTATAAAAATTTTCAAAATATTTTGGGAATTATCAGAATATTTTCTGAATTATTGAATTAAATTCATATTATTTTATATTGTTTCAGGTTATTCAAATTATCTCAATTCAGATAATCTCAATATCAGATCATAATCAAACTATATTCGAACCACATGTATCTGATAAACCCTTCCTGACCTTCTTTAGAATTATGAAAATAGTAAACTTATGAAGATAGTAACTTTATGAAAATAGTAAACTGAGGGATATAATGGATCTTAAACTTACAGGTTTTATTTGTTTACTCTTTCTCCTCTCCTTATGCGCTCAACCTGTCCTGGCTGAAGATGCTCCTGAGGATAAGGACTCCCTTGATGATGAGACCACTTCCTATACGAGTCTGGGTCTTGATAGAGGCTTAACTGTCGACCTGCTCAACCAGGAACCGGACCCAGTAAAACCAGGAGATGTCCTTGAAGTAAGGCTTTCTATCCAGAATACAGGATATAAAAACCAGGAGAATTGTGTTCTGGAAATAAAACCCACATATCCTTTCAAAACACTTGCCGGCGAGAAGCTTGTACAGAATCTAGGCACTCTTGGGAAACGCTCTGATGATAACCACAGAAAGGTCGTGAAGTTCAAGCTCGGGCTTGAAAATAGCGTCAATAAAGGCAAATATCCTCTGAAGGTCTACCTTTACACAAATGGGAACAGAAAGCTCGCTCTTACAAAAGAGTTCAATATAGACGTTGACAGTGAATCAAATGCCGAAATCGAATATATCAGTGTTGAAAAAATGGTACCAGGGCAGAAAACTGATCTTGTATTCGGCGTAAAAAACGTGGGAAATTCTCCCCTGAAAAACGCGATGTTTTCCTGGGAATGTGCTAATGATGTGATCCTGCCTGTGGGTTCCAGCAATGTTAAACACATTAACCTGATCGACATCGGAGACACTGCCAATGTCAGTTTCGATGTCCTGACAAATGTCAATACAAAGCCAGGTCTGTATAAGCTGGATATGGTGCTCACGTATGACGATGTTGAAGAACTCAAGACTATTACGGAAGCGGGCACTGTAGAAAACCAGAAGCGAAAAGAGATCAAAAGCAAGGCTGGAATTTATATTGGAGGTACCACGGAATTCGATATCGCATTCATGGAAAGAAGCCAGACTGGAGCTTATACTTTTTCGATTTCGAATATTGGTAATAACGGAGCAAATTCAGTCAAGATTTCTCTTCCCTTACAGGCAAACTGGACTGCTGCGGAAGGGAGTAATTCTGTAATTCTTGGGAATTTGCAAAAAGGAGACTATACATATGCCGATTTCAACCTTAAACCATCAGAGATCGGGAAAGACCTGCCTATAAAATTTGAAATTAGCTATACCTCAAATGACGGGATCAGGCAGACTGAGGAAAAGGAGATGTCCCTTTACTCCTCACCGTTTATCCCAACCGCCGAACCTGGCATGCCGCAAAAGAACAGTTCGAGCTCACCGAAGTACAAAGCCGGATTCTTTATGCTTGCCTGTGTAGCGTGTGTTGTGATCTATAAAAAACATCAAAAGAAGATGAAAGTGAAGGATGCACAGGAAAAAGAACTTAACGAGATGATTAACCAGATGATAGCCAAAGACCAGGACAGGTAAACCCAAAAAATGCAGAAATAGGACCTGTGGTTTCATGAAACTGGGAAAGGTTTTAAAAATTGCCCTGAGTATGGTCAAGGCCAATAAGTTGAGGAGCTGGCTTACAATTATAGGGGTGATAATAGGCATTGCTTCGGTAATGGCGATTGTCACTACAGGGGAATATTTTGAAAAAGAAGTAACTGAGACTCTGGAAGGCTTTGGAGGCGATACCATCACAATCGTGGCCTCCACTCCCTTCCATGTATTTGAGGAAGAGCTTGTAGTAGAAGATCCGGGAGATCTGGAAGAAAATTCGGAATATTCGGGAGAGAGTTCGGGGGTAGGGGAGAGTTCGGAGACAATTGTAAAATCCAGAGAGGAAGTTGAGGGGGCACCCAGCCCTATTGAATTTGGACCCATAGAAGAAGCTGAACTCACAAAGATTGATGTATTTACCCTGCGCAGTATTCCGGCTATCGAATATATCAATGTCAATGTTGAAAGAGACGCACAGCTGGAGTTTGCGGGCGAGAGTACCTATGTCTGGGTCAAAGGGGTGGACCCAGGCGTCTGGCCTGAAATTACTAAAAAAGATTTAGAGCAGGGCAGGATGCTAAAAGCCGGAGATAGGAATGTCGTAGTTCTTTCAAACGAGCTTGCAAAAGAGACTTTCGAGAGGGAAATCAGGCTCAACCAGATGATTTTGTTGAATGGCAGGTCTTATAGGGTAGTCGGAATTCTGGCAAAAAGTGGTGGGCTTCTTGGAGGCCTTGGTGGACTTTTCGGGAGCAGTATCTATATGCCTTACCAGGAGGTATATCCCCTTTCCAGCGACAAAGATTTTATTGAGAGAGAAAGTGATGTCTACAGCTCGATAGAAGTAAAACTTTACAAAGACGTGGATTATAATTCTGCTCTTCAGGAAATCGAAAACAAATTGAGGCTTTCAAGAAGAGTTAATGAAGATACCCAGGATTTCTATGTTAATTCCAACAAAGAAGCCATAGAAAGTACTAGAAAGCTTATTAACGGCCTTACTATTTTTCTGGCATTTATTGCAGGAATTTCCCTTCTTGTAGGTTCCACAGGGATTGCTAATACCATGTTCACAGCTGTACTCGAAAAAACTAAGGAGATCGGGATTATGAAAGCCATAGGGGCAAAAAATAGGGATATAATGCTGATCTTTCTTTTCAATTCCGCAATGATAAGCCTTGTAGGCGGAATCATAGGGATTATCCTTGGTACAGTTGCAGTGCAGGCAATCCTTTTCTTCATCTCTATAAAAATGAACGCTCCCTTCGAATTCACCCTCAGCCTTAAAGCTACTTTTGTTGCGACCTTTGTATCAATAATTGTAGGTCTGATTGCAGGCCTTGTACCTGCAAAGAATGCCTCGGAACTGAAACCAGTGGACGCACTGAGATATGAGTGAAGAAATGTATGAGTGAACTACCACCGAGCTAAAGACTGGCGGCTTCCTGATTCATTCCCCTTTCT
>DADO01000208.1:0-1683 GCA_002509325.1 Methanosarcina sp. UBA402
ATACAATTCAAAGTTCTATTGTGTATCTTATGATTTTTGACAGTTTTCGTTTTTCGTTCTTATATGTGTGATGTCTATATAATGCGTTTTTTATAGGAAATACAGTATTAATTAGTATAATCTGTCAAACTTGAGTTCTATTTAGAAAATCAGCTTTTATTTTCATGAATCATTGTTTTTTCTCTTTTTCCATTTATCTCATTTTCTCTATTTCCCTTTTCCATTTCCCTGCAACTTTTTTATAGTCAGTATCTTAAGTTTGCTATAAATTCGAAGTCAAGTTTTTGTGTTATCCTTTTTATTTAATTTTCAAACACTCATTGTATTAAAAGAATACTTTTATTGTTACCAGCCTCAAAACCAGATGAAGCAAAATAAGATAAATAAGCTAGAAGAAACAAATATAGATAAATAAATGAGACATGGTATAAAATGAGTAACATGTGTTTGAATGAAACTCAATGATAAAATAACTAATTTGACACAATAATAAATTGACATAATAATAAATTGACATAATAATAAATTGTACAATAACAAATTGATACGTGAGATGATCCTGTGAAAACCTATCTTCTGGTCTGGTTCAGCAGTGAAGGAGCACGCCCGTCTGAAATAAACCAACGGCTAATGTCTCTGGGTTTCGAGCCCATGCAGGGTAGTTACGATTTTGTATATAATTGGAACAGCAATGTCAGCGTAGAGAACATTCTCGAATTTGGAGATAAGGTATACTTGAGCCTTCAGGGCACAGGCGTTATGTTCAAACTGGAATCAATGTAAGCCGAGCTTACAAAAAACTGAATCCTTGTGACCACGCTTAGCAAGGCATGTGTCGGATTTCGAGCAGCAAATAAGCTACCGTTCAAAGCTGATATATAGGGTAGTCCAGATTGTAGTTTTATTCAGATCTATTCTCATAGGTCTCAAATGCTCAACTTTTTTTCTTTCAGACCGTCTTCCTGCGTGTGCTTTCCAGAGATTCCTGGAACTTTATATATTGGCAGGTATCCCCCTCAAGATCAATTATCCTTCCGTTAATACTTCCTTTTTCGATTATGAGTTCTACAGCGCTTGGATTTGACATCCTGGGTTTAGTAGGAGAGCCAGGACAAATTAGCATGACATCATTTTTTTCTATCAAAGGCCGGTGCAGGTGCCCGAAAATCAGGACGTCTACTTCCATTTCTTTTGCGAGGTACCCCTGCGCAGTTATATCATTAACCGAAAGCCCTCCTTCGTGTACGACTCCGATTTTTACTCCTTCGACTTCGAATTTCAGCCTTTCTGGGAGGAGCCTTTTGAGTTCGGAAGCATCATCATTTCCAAAAACTGCCTTTAATTTGCCGCTGGCGTTGAAGACCCGATAGGCTTTCAAAGTATTGAAATCCCCTGCATGAACTATAAGATCACACTCTTCAAGTAATGTTTGAAGTTGACTGGGAATTACTCCAGTTTTCAGATGAGTATCGGAAAGCACAATCAGCTTCATTGAAAATCTCCTGCTCGTATAAATATGCCATTAAAGATTATACTATTAAAGATAAATCTATGCAGCAAACTTTTTCAAAAAAGTTTGATCAAAAACGACGTGACGGCGTAATCAACCGGCGCAACGGTTGATCGAAAACGGTGTAATGTTTGGATTTGAAAGCCTGATCTCCAAAACCCTATCGGCGTGAT
>DADO01000208.1:1857-2069 GCA_002509325.1 Methanosarcina sp. UBA402
ATCTCCAAAACCCTATCGGCGTGATCAACCGGCGCAACTGTTGTGTTTGATCAAAAATATTAAACCCCTGGCAGCGGCGTGATCAACCGGCGCAACGGTTGCGTTTGATCAAAAATATTAAACCCCTGGCAGCGGCGTGATCAACCGGCGCAACGGTTGCGGTGCAACTTTTGGATTTGAAAGCCTGATCTCCAAAACCCTATCGGCGTGAT
>DADO01000208.1:2229-6964 GCA_002509325.1 Methanosarcina sp. UBA402
ATCTCCAAAACCCTATCGGCGTGATCAACCGGCGCAACGGTTGTGATACAAAATTTTTTTACCCAGACCCGAAGGTCTGGAACCTATTTTAAAAGCCAGGATTACTCGAGTGTCAGGTCTACGAGCTCGTACTCAAGGTTTTCAGTCTCTAGCCTGTTAAGAAGGGGGGAAACCTGCTCGTCCACTGAGACTACGAGGGACGAAAGCCCGTGATAGGCAGCCTCAATAACCGACTCATTGGTCCCAAACATAACATTCGGGGTTACATCTAACTTGCGCAGGGCGATAAGGGCTTCCACGCCTATAGCTGCTATATAGGGTTTTGAGCTTGCCAGAGTTTTCAAGCGCTCGATATCTACTTTTCTTGATCCTCCGCGCTCAACCCTGGGAACCTTGCAGATAGTAATTGCAGCATTTTCCAGATCAATCAGGCCTTTCAGGCTCGTTACTCCTACATCTTCTCCTGCAGCTGCATCGGAGATTACGTTGCCTAAAGCCCCTGTTTTTTCCGTGCTGCTTACGTACAGGAGCCCCTTTTCCATTTTCAGGTATACCTGCTGTCCTTCTTTTACATCCTCTTTTGTAATGGCTGTCCAGGTTGAAACATGGCTGATTATATCCTCCATGACAAAGCGGGCGTAACGTTTCATTTCAGCGGCGTTTTCAAGAACCCATTCTACACCTTCTTTTGTAATCCTGTACCGGACGCGGCCCTCAGTAACAATCAGCCCATCGTTTACAAGTTCTTTAATATATTCCGAGACTGCTTGGGGAGTAATTCCAATCTTTGCGGCTATTTCTTTTTGTCTTACATTGGGCTGGCGGGCTGCAATTTCGATAAGGACTTGAAACTTGGTTACTCCACTTTTAGTCTGGAGGATTTTGATCATCAATCGTAGTTCTCCTCCACATCCTCAATTATTTTTAATCTCTGCCCCATTACCGAGAGCCTTTCAGATCTGCGAGCAACAGCACAGATATAAAACGGATTTTTGTTAAGCGTCCGCGTGAGGTTGCTCATGGAGGTGTTACCTTCTTCTACTAACCTTTCCAGATTTTCTATTGCATCTTTGACTTCTTCATATGGCTTGAAGGTCAGCATGATGATATCGCTTAAATCCTCGAAAGAACACTGGAAATTAACCTGAACTTTGGAATAAGAACTGTGGTATTCCTTGGAGGGTTTTTGTCCCGCCTCCGGAACTCTCCACTGGCTCTCAAGAAGTCCGGCTTTTTTCAGAATATGAAGGCTTTTTGACGAATCTGAACCTATGAACTCGTCAATTTCTGTTTTTGTCATCCATCTGTTTGAAAGTGCGTCGAATATTTTTTTATGAGTTCTTGACCCAAATGTCCTGAGTAATGGAACTAAATAGGAAGGATCGTTTATTATTCGAGTTCTTCTACCCATCTACTCCTCTCCTTCTCGTCTTACATTATAAGCTTTCAAATATAATAAAGATTTGTAATTTGATTACTCTTTATAATCAATTTCAAGCCCTTCAGGCCTTTCCCAATCAAAAATTGGGGTATTTCGCTTCAGTTCATGGCATTTTTCATGAAGTGCATGGGCAACAATAGGAAGAGCTATAGTAGCATCCACGAAGACCTGCACCTTTTTCGCCTGGGCTGCGATCTTTCCCCAGGAAACGGCTTCGTCAAAAGTACACCCTGAAAGCCCTCCCCAGTGGGGAGCATCAACAGTGTACTGGATTGCATAATCATGCCCACCGACGTCCATTCCAAGAATAGAAGCTATTACTTCGGTCTGCTGGATGAAATTCTTCGGGACTCCACCTCCAACATAGACAACGCCGGTTTTTCCTGATTTTTCCACAATCTGTGTGATCTCGTCAACATCTTTTATCTGGTCGATCTCAAGCTTCGATCCGCTTCTTCTTGCAATGGTAAGCCCAATCCCTATTGAACTATCAGAAAGTGCAGGAACAAAGATAGGGACATTGTGCCTATATGCACTTACAACAATAGAATCCTCTGCCGCTCCACGCCTTACCAGTTCCTTTCCAAGCAAGTACATGAACTCCCTTGATGAACAGGAAACTTCTCCCATTTTTTCTGCAAAGTCCGCGATCAGGTTATCTGCTGTCCTGAACTCTTCCTCGACTGCGAAAACATCGTAAATCCTGTCCACGCCGTGCTCGAAGAGTTTTTCGTCGTCAGCCAGATGTGAACCAACATAATGTTTCTTGCCGAGCGCTTCGTGTGAGTCATGGAACAGATTTGCCCCTGTGCTTACAAGGCAGTCTATCATCCTCTCCTGGATCATGTAGGAAATAATCCTGCGCATGCCAGCAGGCACCATAGCTCCGGACAGGCCCATAAGCACGGTCATGTTCTTTTCATTTAGCATATTGTGCCAGGCCTGGACGGATTCGGCCAGCTTTCTTCCCTGAAAGCCTGTTTTGAGCATGCCATCGATCAACTCGCTTACAGACCTGTCCTTTACATCTATCGGAACGGTTGGGATATCTGTTAATACATTAAGACGCATACCATTCTCCTAATAGCCAGATAATGATAGTTTTGCATATAATTTGCATGTAATTTGCATGTAATTTTGCATATAATTTTGCATACAATTCTAAAACCAGCAGGCGTTTTGCAACAAGTGGTGAGAAATGCAAACAGAGTTAAATAATTATTATATTTTTTAAGTACCGATATATTTAGACTCTTCCACTTGATAGTATCCAATAGAGATAAATCTTCTTAAGGAAAACTAATTTTCCAGGTAGATCAGGAGCAATAAATGTGAGATTGATAGCATGATTGGTAGTTTAAGGCTATAAAGCAGTGCTTGTAAATAATCTCACAAATAATTGCAAGCATACCTGTTAATTTTCAGATAGTAAAAACTGCTGCGGATATTACAGTCATCCAGTCTCCTTGCTCACCTATGGAAGATGACCTGGGGAAACTGAGTGTCCTGAGAGGCGCTTCATTTGTCCAGGTGCTGTACATGCTTCTGGCAAGTTTTTCTGCGTGTTCCCCTACATCTTGTGCAAGTTCTCCATAAGCATGATACTCTGAAATATAGCCGTGCTTATTTACATTTTGTGGAAATGCACAACCCACCGATGCACTGAGTATTCTTCTTGGCTCATTTGAAGAGATCCTGGACATTACGCAAAATACGATTTCACCGGGACTCAAATTTTTCAGACCCTCCTCTTTGGATACAACTTCACAGTTAGGAGGCAGAATAGAGCTTACAGTTACAAGATTAAATTTCTCAATACCTGCATCACGGAGTGCAACTTCAAATGATTCAAGATGTTCGGGGTGTGTACCAGCTCCACTTGTAAAAAATACTTTTCTGGGAATTAACTTTGTAATCATTTTTACATCCTTTTTAAATAATTGATTTAAAGCTTTACTTAAATAGCAATTCTCATTTTTAAGTGTTGCCCTTTTAGTATGACGTAAAAACGCCAATTTTTCATATATTTAACTAAGTATAACTATAAAAAGATCACATTATTTATATACATCGAGATATTTCTTTCTAGTAAACTCCTATTCACTTTATAATATATACTTCCTTTATATAGAACACATAGTTTATTTTCTTAAGGTCAAACATTCTTAGATTTTATCTATAAAATTTAACAAATCTTTTTTATGGAGTTTACTAATCTCTTTCCAAATTCTCTAAACTTTACCCTTACAGGCTCTCTCATAAGCTTTATATTATGCAGGATAATTACATCGTGTATTACCCCCTACAATTTTCTTGCTTATTTCCTCTCTGACAGGGAATAATCAGACCTTTTCAAGGTCCCTAGAAATACGGGCTCTGGTAAAAGATAGTCGTATTTGTCCAGTTGTCCTGAGAAGACCATGTTTTTTCAGGCGTGAGTCCTGGGAATTAATTAACGGCAATAATTAACAGTAGTAATTGAAGCAATAATTATCAGTAGAGTAATATTAACAGTAATAAAACTTGATGTCGGTACAGATGGAAGAAAAACTCAACTTTAAACTCCTGGAACTACTTGAAGGCAGGCGGCTCTCAATTAGTGGGCTATCCAGAGAACTAAAAGCCCGAGGAATAGATGAACACCGTCTGGTTCTTACAGGCTACCTCAGAGCGCTCAGGGACCTGAAAATTCTGGAAGAAATCGAGGTTCCCCCTTCCAAAATTTATACCCTGCCTGAAAAAACCACAGAGCCCATATCCGAAAAAGGCAAGGAGTCCAAAACCACGGAACTTTCTAATTCGGAAGAGATTTATTCTATTCTCAGGACCCAGCTTCTTAAAATCGACCTAGATTGCAGGATCCCGGTGGGGGTATATGTAGTCTCCAAGCTGTTTGAAAGACCCTGTTTCCGAAGGGAGTTGAAACTCATAGGAGTCACCCAAAAACACCTTGAGCAATACCTGGAAAACCCCGACATAGTCTGTGAGACGCAGGATGCACACCTGAAAAAAGCCAGAGCCGAGATTACAAGGATTGAGATCCCTCCTGATGATCCTGCGTATGAAATGCGGGAAAGCAGGGAAGAGGTAACCAGGCTCGCTAACGAAGTGCTTGCAGGGCTTATAAAACACAGGATTGACCTTGAAGGTCTGGTGGCAAAAAGCAAGCAAACTACCCTGCTCCCCTGAAGAAAATTTCATTTCTTTAAACTGATTTTCTTTAAGCTCATTTTCTTTAAACTAATTTTCCTTTAAGTTCATTTCCTTTAACCCTAATTTGACAGATCTTATTAA
>DADO01000099.1 GCA_002509325.1 Methanosarcina sp. UBA402
CCTTAACCGATGACCAATGAAGTAGCTTTAAGTAATTCTAATTAGGTTTATCAAATTCAGGGAAGGTCCAGGTTGAAGTGGATAAAAAAGCTCTTCGGAAGAAAAGAAGATTCCAGTGAGAGTACGGATTTCGAGGAAATTAGTTTTGAAGACCTGCCCACGTGGCTGGATACAAGGTCTCAAAAAATATCTTCCAGGGTAGAAGAGGACATCTCCGGTCTCTTGAGAGAATTTGAAGTTTCGCTTTCGGCACTTAACGAAAGTAACACGAGGCTTGCAGAGGCAAGAGTAGAGGGAAACTTTGACATCAGGGCTGTAAAGCGAGCGAAGAGCAATAGAGAAAATGTGACAAAACAGGTCACAATGTTGGTTGACAAAATCAAAATGCAGGAAAATAGGGATTTCAGAGCCCTCGAAAGCTTTTATGCGGCAGCTACGCAGAGCCTAGATACCTGCCTGGAGAACATGAACCGGAGTTTCAGGTATACCAGAGTCGTTTTTCCCGAGGAATCAAAAGAGGTTAGTGAAAGCCTTGCCAACTTAGGTAAAGTCTTTAACGAGCTAAGAGAGGTAATTCTGACAAATAAAAAGGAAATTGATGCCATAGAGGCAGCTTATTCAAATATTGACAAAGTAGAGGAACTTTCGGCTTCAATAGCAGCCAATGAGCTGGAATTTGAATCCAGAAACCAAAAAGTCCAGGCTTTGAAAGCTGAAGCTTCAGGAGCCAGCCAGGCTCTTAAGGATTTCAGAAAAGGAGCTGCCTGGCAGAATTTACAGAAACTGCAGGCAGAATTCACTGAGACTACGGAAAAACTCAGAAAAGCCGAGGCAGGCCTGAGTTCTCTTATCCTGCCCCTTTCAGGCCATCTCTCAAGGATCAAAAAACTTCACGAAAGCGGAAGATACACCCTAAAGCCAGAAATTAAGAAGCAGCTTGATATTTGCCTTGAAAATCCCATACAGGTAGCCCCTTCTTTTTTCCCGGAACTTCAAAAGATATTTGAAGATAATACCCTGGATATGCAGGCTCAGAAAAAAGAAAAAGCCCTGTTACAGGTCAAAGCTGCGATCTCAAGTTTCCCAGAAAGGAAAAATGAGTATCTCGAAGCCCTTCAGGAATTTGAGACAAAAAAAGCTGAAATCGAAGGTTTGGATACCGGAAAATTGACCGAACTCGAACATAAGGAAGCCGAACTTCTGAGCAGAATTAGCCTGTTTGAAGAAGATATTCAGGATTCCGAAAAGAAACTGGCTGCGTTAAGGGAAGAACTGGAGCAGAGAAAAGAAAACCTTCTTGCCAGTATCAGTTTGACAGACAGCGGTATCAAAGTAAATTTCGGGTTATAAATTTTCGGGTTATAAATAATGAGTCTATCCCAAAACCCATATTTATTCACATATCCATAAAAACTTCATAACCACTTTCCTGGTTAGTAGCTCGATTGATTATTTCAAAATCAAGATTCAAAGAAGTAGTTTTTGAGTTTTGGATCAATTCAATAAAAAAAAGTTTTAAAACTTAAATAAAAGGGGAAGAAACTTCTCATTTTAAGTGAATATTTTTTGTATTCTGTTACTTCCTGGAAATTCCAGCCATAGAAAGCAATCTAGGGGTATTTTCATGGGAGCCTACAGGCATAATATGGACTCCTCTTGAGAGTTTCATAAGCTCTTTTATAGTCTCTGAAGCTATAGAAAGGCCTTCTTCGATTGGATCTGGTGCATCTTTTACTCGGAACATGATCTCTTCAGGCACACGAATTCCCGAAATATTCTTGTTCATGAATTCAGCCATACCCAGGGATCTTAGAGGGATCAAGCCTGCAATTACAGGAACTTCAAGGTGGGTTATAGCCTCCATAAACTCCTCAAACATACCCACATCATAAACAGCTTGAGTCTGGATAAAGTCCGCTCCACATTTGACTTTTTTTTCAAGTTTTATGAGTTGCAGAGGTTTTTCAGGATCTATGCCAGAAACAGCGCCTGCACAGAAAGAAGTGCCTCCATCCAGCCTGTTTCCTGCAAAATTAATGCCTGAATCAAGCTTCCGGACAAGTTGCAGGAGCTGTACGGAATCAAGGTCGTATACGGGCTTTGAACCAGGGTGATCACCACACGAAGGAAAATCCCCTGTCATCAAGCAGATATTCCGGATTCCCAGAGCATACGCTCCAAGAAGATCTGATTGAAGTCCGATCCTGTTCCTGTCCCGGCAGGTGAGCTGCATAATAGGCTCATGTCCCTCATCAAGCAGAAGCTTGCTAAAAGCCAGGGAACTCATATGCATAATTGAGCACTGATTGTCCGTGACGTTTATAGCATCTACAATGCCTTTGAGCTGGCGAGTATCTCCAAGAGGAACTGAATATCTTGTGCCCTTGGGAGGGGAGACTTCAGCAGTAACCAGAAATTTGCTGGAATTCAGTTTTTCACGAAAGTTAAAAAGCATTAAATAAGAATATTAGGAATGAAATTATTTAAAACCATGCTCCTGAGAATACGACAACGTAAAGAAAACCAGATCTCTTGACTATTTTTAAACGCTAAGATAAAAAAGATATAAAAATAAAATAGTTGTTTTCCCCGTTCTTCACGTGTTCTACCGACAGTTACCCCCGTATGGGCTTCATTTACCTGGTTATTTACCGTAGTTATTTCTTGATATAGAAACAAGTCCTTTGGCAATTCCAAGTGCGACAACTCCTATCAGTGCCGAGATTAAGAGGACCATAAACAGGTTTTCCTCATCAGCAAACTTAAACATTAAAACAATTAAAATAACGTCTATTATAGCTCCGATACCCACCAAAATTATTACCGGGCTGCTTAAAGCTTTTCCAGTGTCCCTGCTCATCGTCCATCCATCCTGAAGATATCATTGAATTAGGGTTTTAAGGCTTATAAAAGCCCAAAATTAAACAATTAAATTAGTTAATTTTTAACAAACTTAAGGTATTTTTAACACGGACCATAAATGGAAACTCATGAATAAAGTAAACCTGTAGCATAGAGTAAACCTGTAGCTAAGCGTGATGGTTCCTTAGTTTTATCAAAGAATTGTGATAATTGCATATAAATCTTAGGAAATTGCGGTCCCTCAAGTTCCGGATGAAACTAGAATTTTAGATTTAGCCCTAATTTGACAGATTCTGCTAATTAATACAGTATTTTCTTACACAAAACACATCGTATCGACACATTACATCTCGGTAAAATTAAAAACGTCAGTA
>DADO01000203.1:0-138 GCA_002509325.1 Methanosarcina sp. UBA402
GGTACGAAAAAGCACTCGAAATTTGCGAAAAAGTCCTCAATAAAGACCCCGAAAACATAACGTACCAATCATACGTAGGGGGGACACTCAACAATTTAGGTGCCTTGCTTTCTGATATGGGGAGAATAGAAGAGGCGA
>DADO01000203.1:463-8417 GCA_002509325.1 Methanosarcina sp. UBA402
GGTACGAAAAAGCACTCGAAATTTTTACCGAACCGATGCAGTATTTGACAATCGGCAGGAAATCACAGGCGATAATAAGAGTTATTGAACTTAATTTAGACCTTGCAGAGGAAGAAACAAACGACCTTAAGAAGATGGAATATCTGAAAGAATCGTATCAGCTTTGTAAAAAAAATAAGGAGTTCTTTATCACATATGGGCTCAGGCATGAAAGAAAACTGGTAATGGAAGCCGGTTTTAGCGCTTATGTGGACTACGTGATGAAAAACATCAGGTTTGAAAGAGACTCGAAAAAAAGAGCAATTGGATACGAAAAAGCGATTAACGCTATTGAAAAATTGGGGAAAAGCGAGGATAATGAAGAAGTTGAAAAAATTGCTTTTTCTACTGTTTTTTATCTTGAAGGGCGGAAACTGGTCAACCAGGCTCTCGAGTCTGAACAGCCGGATCTGGAGTTGATCAAACAGGCTGCAAATCAGTTCAATGATGCAAAAGAAACCTACAAAAAAGCAAATATCTGCTACTGCATTTATATCGGGCTGCTTAAAATACTTGAAAATGTAGAGCTCTTTGAAGAGGGAAACAGTTCGAAAGCAAAAGAAATGATTAAACAGGTAATCGAAATCCTTCCCGAAAAAATTGATCCAGGAATAAGAGCTGCATTTGAAGAAATTGCAAAAATATTTGATGAAAAGGATGTAAAGAGCCGCAAAAAGCATCTGGGAGAATTTGATGAAAAAATAAGAGCTATTGAGTACAAAGCTCTTGAAAACCTTTTCGGGCATGTTCAAAAGAAGCTCAAAGATTATATAGAAGAGCCTTTCAGCCCTAACCTCTTTTACAGCAACTGGAAGCTTAGAATCATATTTGATGCCGAGAAGATAAAAGGCAAGCTGACAGTAAAAACCGGAAATACAATTCTTTTCGGCCGCGCGCTGAGCAGGGAAGAGATTAAAGACAATGCAATTGAAATTGATTATCTGGAAAGAAGGTATGTCCCCGGCGGCGAGGACGTGCTCATCTTTGAAACTCCCAATCAAAAACCCGTAGTTAGAGAGCTTGACTACTCAGAAACAATAAGTAGAAATAAAAAAGCCCGAATTATTTTGCACGATTGTCGTAACGTTGTCTGCACAGGAAAGGATTTGAAAGTTGCAGCCGTGCAGTTGAGATATGATGTGTATGGCGAAGATTACGCAGTAAAACCCCTGGAAAGCGAAGCTTATAAGCGAAAAGTAATGGCTATCCTCGAAGCTATAAAAGAGAAAGCTAACATTGTTGTATTCCCTGAATTTTCGATACCCTTTGACTACCTTGAAGATATACAGGAATATGCAAACGAAACCGGGATAATTGTTTTTGCTGGCACACACTATGTTACGGAAGAAAATCTTGAAAAATATGAGAAACTATTTGCTTCCGAATTTGCAGAAGAAGACTTCCGAAAGAATATCTGTCCCGTTGTAATACCTAATTTAAGGATAGTACACAATGAAAAGATGTTTGGAGCAAAGGAAGAACGCAACCTATTTTTCCACAAAGGCATGAGACCGGGAAAACTGAACCATATTTTCAAGTTGCGAGATAATCTCAATCTTGGAGTTCTTATCTGCTTCGAATACCTTAATGACGAACTGAGACACCGCCTGATTTCTGCCTGTGATGTAATTCTTGTACCCCAGACGAATCCCAATCCTTCAAGGTTCTATAGCGTTGCAAAAAATGACCTGAATAATCCTCTTTGTGCCGGAAATAAAGCATGTATAATGGTTAATGGCATTTTCAGAATAGGAAATCTGGAAGATAGACGATTTGTACCGGAGAAAAAGGAAATTGAGGGAGGATCATCCGGCATTATACTGACGCTCGACAAAGACTCATATAAAAAGCAGGACGAAGGGATAATCTCCCACATTAAAGCCCAAAAAGAACAGTTTATTTTTCTGGCTACTATAAATACTCAATTTTCCGCTTCAAGAGACTTGCAAACCGGACAGGACCCAATAAAAACCTCACTCATACACATCTTTGAAGAAAAAGAAATACGCCTTCTTAAAAACGAAAATTCAGAAGAATTTTTAGCCCTCCTCCGGGATATTGATGCCTGTACAGGTCGAAAAGAACTTAAAAACCTGATAGGGGAAAACAGGCCTTTAATTGCGAAGTGCTCACCCTTAATGCATGAATGTACTGCAAATATAAATAATATGGATTTTGAGGAAACAAAGGAAAAATGCCAGTCAATTCTTATTCCAGCCTAAGCTAATAAGCACTCAAAGTAACAAAAAGATAAAAAGGCTGAAACTTTCGCCAAAAACTCTTTCAGCGGCTTAGCCTTACGTAAACAGATCGAAAATGTTCCCCAGCATGCTGCTGTCAGCCTGGAAGAATTCGGTGTATTTGCAGCGCGTGCAGGTGACATGGGTGAATTTCTTGTTCTGGACATCGAGGAGTTTACTGAGAAAACCGCCTGTGGTGCGGATCTCCCCGGTCTCGTAAGACGTATTACCGCATTTGGGGCACACGAAGTTAACTTTTTTGCTCATTTTCTAACCTCGTTATTTTCTAATTTCGCTATTTTGTAGTCCTTTATTTTGTAGTCCGTTGTTTTGTAGTCCTTTATTTTGTAGTCCGTTGTTTTGTAGTCCGTTGTTTTGTAGTCCGTTATTTTCTGATTTCATCGGAGATTGTCAGTTAATCCAAAGTAGTTTACTCTGGCAATGTTTAATATTATTTCGAAAATATGGGAAAAAATATTAGATTAAAGAGCGATTACTGCGTAAGAGCTATGAAAATAAAAGCTATGATCACAATTGTCCTGTTAATCTCGGCTGCCCTGATGGCTGCAAAGGTATCCCCGGGAATTAATAATGACCAGTTCAGGGAAGGGAAGTATATTCACCTTGACCGCATGGAAATCACACTCATTAAAACTGATGCCAGGATCAGCATTGAGTACCATCTAAGTCCTTTTGCCCAGGCTTACGTATTTCTTTTTGGGAGCAAACATCTGGAGCCCCAGATAAAAGAGATTTTTTATGATTTTAAAAACGTAGAGGTTCAGAAGATAGGAAGAGCCAGTGCTTCGATTCATGTGAAGGATATTTCCAGGCTAAGCGATGGATATTATCTGCATGAGTCCCGTAAATTAGGGATATCGCCTGATGTTCTTACTGTCATTTACCCAGAAGGTGTCAGGAGAAATACCGAGCACGCAGAGGCTACTCCGAATACATTTTTACTTGTATGAGAAGATCCGGTATAGTTTCCAATTAATCTCTATCAATCCCGTTTCATTCCCATATCAAGCTTCTCCATTTCCTTCTTATTCCACATTTTCCTTCTTATTCCACGTTTTCCTTCTTATTCCACATACTCCCTTTTATATTCCCTTTACTGTCAATTTTACTACTGTCAATTTTACTTTTTTCCATCTCGTATTCTCAAAAGGGACTTTTCTTCCTTTCCTATGGGAGTAGTTTCCTAATATGGATATTTATATAGAAATATGGCATAAAAAGGCAACTTTATTCATATTTTAGGAATATATATTAAATAAGAAACCCAATTTCCTTTGATAGCGATGGGAAAATTCAAACTGAAATGTCTGAAGTGCGGAAGAGAATACGAGCAGGAATATAGGCTCACCTGTGAGAACGACGACTCTCTTTTGCGGACGGAATACTTTGAAAAGAAGCTGGAACTAAGAAACCAGCCAGGTATGGGGAAATTCCATTCCTGGCTTCCGGTTAAGGAAGAGCTTAATACGGATGCAGGGCCCATAACTTACAAAAGCGAAGCTCTTGCCAGAGAGCTTGGGCTTTCAAACCTTTATATAGGGTTTAGCGGGTACTGGCCCGAAAGGGAGGCTTTTACTAAAACCTGCAGTTTCAAAGAACTCGAGGCCTACCCTACTATGCAGCTCCTGAAAGAAACAGGAGGAAAAGCAATAGTCCTTGCCTCTGCCGGAAACACAGGCCGGGCCTTTGCACACGTTTCGGCTTTGACAGGAATTGATGTCTACATAGTGGTGCCAGATTCCGGAGTTTCAACGCTGTGGCTGCCCGAAGAACCGACCGAGTCCATTCATCTTATTAGCATGAGCCCTGGAAACGATTACACTGATGCTATTAATATCGCAGGCAGGATTGCAAAATTGCCTGGCATGGTTCCCGAAGGCGGAGCAAGAAATGTCGCCAGGAGAGACGGAATGGGGACAGTAATGCTGGACGCGGCCATAACCATAGGAAAGATGCCTGATCACTATTTCCAGGCAGTTGGAAGTGGTACAGGAGGAATTTCAGCCTGGGAAGCTGCAATACGTCTCAGGGCCGATGGGCGATTTGGACAAAAACTTCCGAAACTTCAGCTTGCCCAGAACCTTCCATTTGTTCCCATGTACAACGCCTGGCAGGATAGAAGAAGAGAAATTATTCCCGAACTTGACATGAAAGATGCAAAGAAACAGATCGAGGCGACTTACGCCAACGTTCTCACAAATCGGGCTCCTCCATATGGGGTTACAGGCGGGCTCTATGATGCACTTATAGATACTGATGGAAGAATGTATGCAGTTGCCCGAAAAGAAGCCCTTGAAGCTAAGGCCCTTTTCGAATCCCTCGAAGGAATAGATATCTTGCCCCCGTCGGCAGTTGCGACAGCTTCTCTATTAAAAGCAGTAGAAGCAGGAAATGTTGAAAAAGACGAGACTATTCTCCTGAATCTTGCGGGCGGAGGGTACGAACGCCTGAAAGAAGATTTCAAACTTTACCAAATCGAACCGGTAGCTGTTGCCAGACATCCAGATGTGCCCCTTGAAGAATTAAACATCTTAAACATCTGATTTGGAAAAATTTTTAGGAAAAATCTTATTTGGAAAAATCCCGAGTTCGGAAATCTCAGAAGAATAATAGAAGTAAAACTGAAAAGGTGTTTCAATGGTAAGTCCGGAAGAGGAAGTCATAGCAATCATGAAAAAAACAGGTATTGATCTTGCTGCAACTCTGCCCTGTGATAGGATCAAGAACCTGCTCCCCCTGGTTTCGGAGAATTTTCCTGAGATCCGGCTAACAAGAGAAGAAAACGGCGTGGGTATTTGCGCAGGCGTTTACCTTGTTGGGGGAAAGCCAATGATGCTTATCCAGAGCACAGGGCTTGGGAATATGATTAACGCCCTCGAATCCCTGAATGTAGTATGCAGGATCCCCTTACCTGTTCTGGCAAGCTGGCGTGGGGTTTACGGTGAAGGTATAGAAGCACAGGTCCCCCTTGGAGTCCATCTGCCAACAATCCTTGAAGGGGCAGGGCTGGAATATACAATAATCGATGAAGCCGAAAAGCTCCCTCTGCTTGAAAACGTGATAAAAGATGCCTTTGAGAATTTAAGGCCGCATATAGCCTTAATCTCCCCAAAAGTCTGGGAATTCTCGGGTTGTTGTGCCTGGGAAGCTGCAGGGTTGCCAGATAAGCCGGAGGTTATGGAAAGGACATGCAGGTTTAATATTATAAGCGAAACCCTCAAGCCAGTAATGCTCAGGAACGATGCTATTTGCGCAATTGCCTCTCAACTTGATGGTGAAATTACGGTAACAAATCTGGGAGTTCCCTGTAAGGAACTTTATGCCTGCAGGGATAGAGAGCTCAATTTTTATATGTTCGGCTCAATGGGACTCGTCTCGTCTATAGGGCTTGGTCTTGCGCTTCGAACAGAGAAGACAGTCGTAACCTTTGACGGGGATGGCAGTTTGCTCATGAATCCTAACGCCCTTCTTGAAATTGCAAAAGAAGCCCCGAAAAACCTGATAATTATCTGCCTTGACAACGGCGCCTACGGCTCCACAGGTTCACAGGAAACCTGCGCCCTACGCTATATCGACCTGGAAATTTTTGCAGCTGCCTGCGGAATCCAGAATACGGCTAAAGTAAACAGCCCAGAGGGATTAATAGAAGCCTTCAGGAAGTTTCGGGCCATGCAAGAACTTTCCTTTATCCATGTAATCCTGAAGCCTGGAAATACAAAAGCTCCCAATATCCCCCTGAGCCCTGAAGAGGTTACTAAACGCTTTAAAAAGGCTTTAAAAGCCTGAAAAATCCCCACTTAAGGAGGTTTTTAGCCTTACTCTCTCCAGCTTATTTTTTCTACAGGCTCAGTAAGCCTGAACCTTCCTGTGAGAATTTTCTCTTTGAGTTCTTCAGCCGCTAGAATTGCCCTTGCGCGATCGGACTGACGCAAAGTTACCTTAATGTCCCTGAGACAGCCTCCGGTTGTGCACCTGACAGAACCCAGGTTTGCATTGAACGCTTCACCCCTGCATCTTGAAATGCAGAGCCCGCAGTTAAAGCAGAATTCTGGACTGTGTACAGCTCCAGTTTCTCCCTGACTTACCGCACCCATGGGACAGGCTTCGATTACAAGGCAATCCTTGCAATTAAGGCATTTTTCGGGATCGTATTTAACATTCAGGTCCACATTATCCCAGACGTCCCCGTATGAGATTTCACAGAGTGGGATTCGCCCTGCAAGGTCTACAAGCTTGAGCGGAATTTCCTTATCCAACTTCAGGATGTTTTCCAGCATTCCTTCATGAAGAATTGGAATCGGGACAGCCCAGGTATTGATGATTTCAGGGCCGGCAGAGGTTTTGAAGCCTCCAATGTATTCAGGGGTCATGTCATGCATGTCCGCAAAGCCAGTCAGGTTAGGATTATCCGGAGCGCTTCGAGTACCAGCCCCAGTAACAAATCCGTCCGCTCCATTGAAAAGCACCCTTGTCCCAATTCCTATTGTCTCGAGCCCGGGGTCGTTTTCAATTGGGTTTAACTCGCCGCAACCGCAAAAAGTCATCTCCTTAAACTCACCTTCAAACGGCAGGGCATGGAAGATAGTCTTAATAGGCTCTTTTCCGGGGTTTACGAACGCCCGGTAGTTCTTAAAGGCGTGTCTTGTTGCATAGAGTTTTGCATAGGAAATCTCAGATAGCCGTGTTTCCACTGAGAAACGGCTTCCTTCACTGGTAGTTACATCAACTTTAACGGGCTTCCCTTCTACCAGTTCCCTGAACAGATGTCCGCCTCCGTAATTGGGATCGGACTTACTGTGAGTTGTTCCGAGTACGATGAGGTCCAGGATTCCAAGCCTTTCGTTAGGGCAGGGACCTACAACCGCAGGCACGCTGTTCAGCAGGACTTCAGACGCCTTAACAAAAAGGTCTGGCTCTGTAACTTTGAAAGAAAATACGGCATAAGTTCCGCTCATAATGCCGCGAGTTGCAGTAGTTACAACATCCACATCTTCAAACCTTATCTCCTCTCCTGCCCGAACTCTCGCACTAATTTCCGTAGCTGTAAGAACCACGGCATCTCCGGCATCAATCTTATCTTGGATTTCTGGAATTGTCCGGCACGTCTCTATATTATCAAATACTCCGTTCATTTTACCTCAACCCGATATTGAGTTCATCCTATTTTAGAGACGTGTTCTTTCTATTGTTCTTTCTATTATAGTCAATACATGATAGATAACAGAAAAAGTAAAGAATGAGTAAAGAATGAAAGAACTTTTATGAAATAAAGAATTTTCAAGAGATGGGCATGAAGTAAAATTTTGAGCCAGATTTAATCGGTTATCAGAGTACAAAATTCTTTGTCTTTTTGAGGCTAATTCAAATAGAAAACGTGCAGACCACCCAAAACTTATATAAATGATGATGTGTACTATGGAGTTGCACTTTGGTGTGAAAAACGAAAACAACAAACAAATTGGGCTCGTGGTCTAGACGGTTATGACGTCGCCTTGACATGGCGGAGGTCCTGAGTTCGAATCTCAGCGGGCCCACTAAAAGACCTTCCAGAACTTTTCTGGAAAAGCAAAAACAAAAACAATTGTTAAAATAAATCGTTAAATTGTTTTTAATAATTGTTATATAGATGGATAGATGGTAGATTTTACCTGCCT
>DADO01000203.1:8744-8992 GCA_002509325.1 Methanosarcina sp. UBA402
TATAACTTTTTTAAAATTAATAATCCGGAAAGAGATTTCCTGATGTAACAATAAAACAAACTGGGCTCGTGGTCTAGACGGTTATGACGTCGCCTTGACATGGCGGAGGTCCTGAGTTCGAATCTCAGCGGGCCCATTAAAAGACCTTCCGGAGCTTTTCTGGAAAAGCAAAAACAAAAACAATTGTTAAAATAAATCGTTAAATTATTTTTAATAATTGTTATATAGATGGTAGATTTTACCTGCCT
>DADO01000203.1:9329-10292 GCA_002509325.1 Methanosarcina sp. UBA402
TATAACTTTTTTAAAATTAATAATAATTTTTACAAGCTAACTCACGAATTAATTCACAAATCAGACTGCATTTAAGAGTCAAGCGAGCTTTTCCAGTTTTTTACTGGTTTCTTTTTCTTAGCCTCTCTTCTTTAATTATCCTTTGATTGTTCCAACAAAACCTTGGCTTCCAAATAAAACGGACATGAAATTCTTCGAGTAACAGGCACAAAGAAATGAAAGTACTTGAAAGACTTTCATGCCAATAATCTATCTTATTTTTTAAGAATACAAGTTTAAGTGCCACCTGTCAAACTTTGGAATAATATATGATTGATTGTTAACCCATATATAGGATTGATATTTAGAGTTGGCAGCTGCCATAGAGGTAGAAAAATCAGATATGTTAACCTAATTATTGTCAACCAAAAAATTAATTAAAACATAAGCTCATTATATATTGGATATACATCTCGAGAAGACAGAGAGAAAAGTCTGCTTGAAGAGATCTATACCAACTATGTTGCAAACCTGAAAAATCGTAAGGAGATCTGAAAATGGCAGGAAAGTTCCAGAAAAGAAATGCAGAAAGGAAAGGCGTCAGAAAAGAATATGAACTGGAGCAGAAGTTAATAAAGGAAATCGTAAACGAAATTCAGGTAAGCGGCGGTGGATCTATAGAGTGAGTAGAAAAGTACATATAACAATCCAGGCTGGAAAGATTTCCGAGCAGACCGTAGAAATAGCTGAGAGTGCTACCTACGAAGACCTGCTTAATACTTTGGATATAAATCAGGAAACAGTACTTGTATTAAATGGAGGGAATGCTGTTCCCCTTGATGGGGCAGTCAATTCCGATAGGCTTACAATCCTCAAAGTTGTCACAGGAGGCTGACTGATAGCAAAAGGCATAACCCTCCCTTTTATTACAATTCTTTTTTGGCTCTGTAGAAATCCTCTGAGATAATGAGTTTTCCATTTATT
>DADO01000203.1:10544-23335 GCA_002509325.1 Methanosarcina sp. UBA402
AAAGTAGGTTTTCTACAAAGCCCAAAACAAGAAGTCACTTCTGTAAAATATCTACATACCCAGCCTAAAAAAAAGAAGGTACCCAAAAAAAGTGGTAATAGAAGAACCCAAGAAAATAGTTGTTTATCTCTGATAATATCATCTATTGTGCTATTTATTTTCCCATATAGAGTACCATTTATCACGCCAACTATTGTTTTATTTGCTTCGTTATTTATTTTACCATTGACGAGGTCATCAAATTAGATCTGGATTTTTAGATCTAATTTGACAATTGTTTTTTGTGAGGTATCTCCCATATGTATTCTTGACTCCAATCAGTTCTATGCTATTCTATCAATCAATCAATCAATCAATCAATCCAACCTAAGAAAATAGATACGTCCGCAGATGGTGAAAAAAGGTAAGCTTTTAAACTAAAATTCTAATTTGATGGCCTCATTGACTGAACCATTAATCTCTGCTATTATGTCATTTGAAATATTATTTGTTGATTCTGTTACACAAACCTCCTGCACCAGCAAACTAAAAACGAAGATTATTAAAAATTTACAGGCTCCATTTCCCATCCCCATGGATAGCAATTAGTAAACTCACTTATAATTACTTTATTTTATATATCTCAATAAATATACAATCTATAAAATATTTTGCCCATTCCTTCTCAAAGCAGCACAGTCTTTTTTCACCTTATGATCAGACCAGCAAGTCTTCAATTCCTGCCTTCTTTACAATCTCGATCGCCTTAACCTCTTCTTCCGGAGTCAGAGAGCGTCCAATTTCCGGATATTCCATAGCCCGATAACATGGCCTGTACTGGAACATCAGGTTGAACCTGATTTGTGGGATATTTTTTGCGACCCATTCAGCAATCGGTCGTGTGCAGCATTCCAGGTGGCCCGGAAGGACCAGATGTCGAAGGAGGATTTCTGCGGTTTTGTAGGCGAATTCAAAATTGGGCTGCACGATTTCCAGGTAATTTTTTATTTTTGAGTACTTCCGGGCGCATACATTATTTCCATATTTGAAATCTCCAAGGTAGACATCCACAACCCCTTCGAGGATTTCAGCAATTTCCGGAGAATGGTACATATTTGAGTTCCAGACCACAGGCGTGTTTACAGAGATTTCCCGGACTATTTTCAGGACAGTGTGCGCGTGCGGAGTCGGAGTCACGAAATTTACGTTCCTAGCTCCATGCATTCTTCGGAAGTCTATCAGTTTTGCAAGTTTCCTGGGCTCGATTCGAATTCCGGCATCAGGGCAGGTTGAAATATCCCAGTTCTGGCAGTAAACGCAGGCAAAAGTACAGCCCGTAAAAAAGATCGTGTGAGAAGGCACAAGCTCAGGTTCTTCTCCCATATGCAGGAACTCAGAGGCGTAATTGGAAAGGTCTGTCAGCCTGCAGAAGCCTTTTTCACCGTTTTTCCTGTCAACCTCGCAGCGCCACCCACAGCAGTGGCATTTTTCCAGCATTCTGTCCACAATCTCAACTTTAAGGTCAAGGAGAGAGAGACTGGCTTTTGGAAATTCCAGGAAGCTTTTGGTAAAAAATGCCAGCCTGTCAGTCACATCTTTATAAGCGAGGGCTTCCGCGGCTTCGAGTTCAAGATTTTTTCTGAGTTCTCGATATTCTTCAATTTTTTTCCCATGAATTCTCTTGAGTTCTTCAAGCTGCGTGCCTGGATCAAACTGGACCGGAATTCTTTCGGTTATCTTAAAGAGGGCAGGCATTTCATCTCTCTGCACCTTGAAGTAACGTTTCAGGTACTTCGGAGCTGCCATAGTGAAATATTACCTCACATAGGTTAAAGGCTTATTGTTTGCCTCTTTGGATCCTTCGTTGTTGCATCTCTGGATCCTTTATTGTTTGCCTCTTGGATTTCCGGTCTCCATAAGATAGCCTATTTCTGCAGTTAGATAGCCAAAAATTAAAAACCTGCACGACAATTTACTATGGGGATCAATCCCGCGGGTTAGTTTTGTCTTTTAGTTAGTTTTAGTGGTGCTTGCGGGAGGTTTTCGGGGGAATATTCTGGCTACCTTTGACACTTCGACAATCAGTATCTGGGATTTAATATCTCTTTTGTTCATACTTTTCTTTATATACGCAGTAGTCTACCCTCAATCGCAGCTAAAAAGGATTCGGATGCTGCGCATGGCAAAACTGAAAGCTATGGAAAAAAACCACGGCTGCAAGGTGCTCACGATGATTCACAGGCGTGAGGCAATCTCCCTCTTCGGGCTGCCTGCTTACCAGTACATCGATGAAGAAGATGCCGAGCAGATCCTGCGCTGGATAAGGCAATACAGGGATTATCCGCTTGAGCTAATTCTGCACACTCCAGGCGGGCAGCTCCATTCCAGCATCCAGATCGCCCGTGCCCTCAGGCAGCACCCGAAAAAGACCAGGGTTATTATCCCACATTATTCCATGTCAGGGGGCACAATCATTGCCCTTGCTGCAAATGAAATCGTTATGGATAAAGATGCGATAATTGGGCCTATCGATCCCCAGATAGGAGATTTTTTACGCGGAACTTATCCTGCCCCTTCCTGGATCTATGCCGCAGAAACAAAAAAAGAAAAAGCCGATGATACCACCCTCGTTATGAGTGATATCTCAAGAAAAGCCCTTAAACTCACAAGGAATGTTGCAAAAGAGCTCCTTGAAGGCAAAATCCAGCCAGGGCCTGCCGGAGAAAGCAGGCTTGATGAAGTGGCCGAAAAATTGATCAGCGGAGAAATGATCCACAGCACACCTCTCTCAGCAGGCGAGGCAAAAGCACTGGGGCTTTCCGTAAGTACAGATTTTCCTGAGGATGTATACGAGTTCATGAAACTTTTCAGGCCTGTAAAAAAGAGCGTGGAGTATTTGGAATGAAGTTTTGAATCCAGTTTAATAATTTGTTAAGTCTGAAGGATACCAGCTTCACTTTTGTTTTTTCATTTTTCATTTTCCGACTTTTTTCACCCTTGCATCTTCTTCACTCAATCCTGTCCAGATAACCTTATACCCGAGTTGTTCGAGCACAGGATAGTAGAGGCTTCTATCAAGCCCGAAAGCCTCAAAAACTTTTACGGCATCAGCATATGTCTCTACCGCTCCTGGCTTTTCGAGTTCCAGGTCAATTCTTTCAAGCAGCTGCCTGTGAATTAAATAGTTTTCCAGAAGCGCGTAATCTTGATATTTCTCCAGATTTTTGAATTTTCTCAATTCTTCAGCTTTTCCGGATTCTCTGGCTTTTTCAAGTTCTCCGGCTCTTACAAGCCTGTCCGCAATCACTTCTTTTAAGGCTTCGGCCATGACTCCTTTTCTAGCTGCGATTCCTTCAAGGCTTACCAGTTCTCCTGAAATCGGGAATTCCATTCCCTCAAGCCTTGACCGGTCCTCTGAAAGCTTTTTTTCCTCATACCTTCTGAGTATCTGCATGACTTCATTTGCCGGAATTCTCCTGTCAAAGAAAATTACTTCCTGCGAAGGGAAATCTTTTTCAGAACATTTGAGTTTTCTGTCAATCAGGAGAATTACAGGTTCTTTTACCTGGTTTAGTTTTTCAATCTTTTTTTCAAGGTATTCGGGTGTCCAGAATCCCACAATCTCCAGATATACTTTTATGCTGTCCCTCTGCAAAGCGAAGTCCGGAATAAAAGCTTGTTTTCCGGCTTTAAGAATCGTGGGCTCCCTTTTTATCTTCCAGCTCCCTAAACTAAGGCTACCAAATATCTGTTCAAGCGTGCTGTCATAAGCTGTTTCTTCAGCATCTATTTCCGGAATCCCGGCTTGATATTCTGCTTTTTCCTCTTCAATTTTAAATTCCTGGGAGAGAGCTTCAGGATACAGAGCTGCTTCAGGTGTAAGTTTGAAAGTTTCTTCCGAATCATCAAGAGTAAACTCCAGAATGCGCTTCCCCTGGTAACCTTTGTGAAGAATGCCTGCCTTAAGCCTCCAGCCTTTAGATCTTAGCAGGTCAGGAAAGATTTTTGCAAAGGAATTTCCATAGCGTTCCGAAATCCGAAAAAGAGAGGCAGGCCCGTCAAGATGCAGGTGAACCGCTTTTAATTCTTCTGGTTTTTCTTCTGGTTTTCCTTCTGGTTTTTCTTCTGGTTTTTTTTCGAGCTTTTCTTTTGGCTTTTCTTCCGTCTCTCCTTTTTCTTTATCTTGCTTGCTTTTATCCTGTTTGTCTTTTTCCTCATCAGTATCTTCCAGGGAATACATAAGCCCAGAACGAAGGATTTTCCAGAGCAACTTTTGAAAATCGCCTTTTATCCAGATATCAAGGTCAAGTGCGCGGAAAAATAGGGTTTGGGTCAGGGAAATATTGTACTGTCTGATAAGTTCTGCAGGAGAAAAGGGGAGAAAACTTTTGACGATCTGATTCTCCTCAAGGTCAGCCCAGAGTGCCTTTTCAAGTTCTCTGACCGATATTGAAAGTTTTTTTGCGGCTTTTTGCAGAGCCTCCTTCCTCTCAGCAGGAGAAAGCGCCATACCTTCACAGGCTTCAAAAACCATTTCCCTTGCCAGAGAAGGATCAACCACTGCATCCGTTTCTATTACAGTACGCCTTCCAAGTAGCTGGGAAAGTCCTCTGATAAAGCGATAATTCATTTCCTCATAGCCCTCAAGTTCAGCCAGAAGGTCCCCATAGGTTTTTCCAATATGCTGTTCAAAGGTCTCTATCAGAAGCCTTGCAAGTTCCAGGTTTTCGAGATCAAAAGTTGCATACACAGGCTTTATTTTCCCTCTTGAAATGCGGGTTACGAGAAGGTCAGATGTGAGCAGGTGAGCCGCCTCCATGTTTTTCTTCATATTTCATCTGGTTTTCTTTTCCTGATTCATTTTTCATCTGGCTTTCTTTTCCTGATTCATTTTTCATCTGGTTTTCTTTTCCTGATTCATTTTTCTTCTGGCTTTCCTTTACTGTATTTCCAGCTCTTTTTTGGGTTGAAATAGCTTTTTTTCTCCTTCTGGCAGTTCCGGCTTCGGTCGTTTCTTCAGTTATAATCTCATAGAGTATGGCTTCTTTTCCTTCTTTTTTCCTGAGAATCCTTCCCAGGCGCTGGATATATGCTAATTTGCTTCCTGTCCCGCTTGCTATAATCCCAATATTTGCCTCAGGGACATCAATGCCCTCGTCAAGTACCTTTGAAGTGACCACAGCCCTGTATTTTCCATTCCTGAACTTTTCGAGAATAGAACTCCTTTCTTTAGCAGGCGTCCTGTAAGTAATCGCAGGGATAAGAAATTCCCTGGATATCTGGTGGACTAGCCGATTATGTTCCGTAAAAACGAAGACCCTGTCCTCTCGATGTGCTTCAAGGATCTCTTTTAACTTTTCAATTTTAGACTCGGTGTTGAAAGCAAGGTCTCTTGCAGCGTTTCTTGCAAGAAGGGCTTTCCTGGCTTCAGGGTCTCTCCCGCTTTTCATGACCAGTTTCTGAAAATCCCTTGGCCCCCGGATTACCATTCTGGTTTTCCTGAGATAATTGATATAAACAGAATAATAATTGTCATACTCTTCCCGTTCTTCATCCGTAAGTGCGACTGCTACCCGTTCGATCCTGTAAGGGGCAAGATGGCTGCCTGCAAGTTCCGAGACATGCTTTTCGTATACCTTTCCTCCTGCAAGCCTGTTCAGTTCCGAGTGTAACCCATCTTCCCGCTCGTAAGTAGCTGTTAGTCCAAGCCTGTACTGAGCTGCGGAAAACTCAGCAATGCTCCTGTACCCGGTTGCAGGAAGATGGTGAACTTCATCAAAAACAAGGAGGCCGAACCTGTTTCCAAGGGGTTCGGCATAAATATAAGCAGAATCGTATGTGGAAACGGTTACAGGAAGAATTTTCTTCTCTCCCCCACCAAGCTTTCCGATTTCCATTGAGAAGGCTTCTTCAAGCTGTTTTTTCCACTGCTCGAGCAGGTCGAGCGTTGGGACAACCACAAGGGCAGGAGTGTTGCACCCTGCAATTGCCCGGATTCCAACAAGAGTTTTTCCGCTTCCTGTTGGCAGCACGAGCACCCCCCATCTATCATTCTCCCCCCAGGACACAAGAGCCTCGGCCTGGTAATCTCTTAACTTAAGTTTTTTCCCTGAAGCTTCATATGCTGCTGCCAGATCAGGACAGGGAAGAAGATCAAGCACTTCATCTTTAAACGGAATTTTAGAATTCTTCAGATACTTTATTATATCCCTGTAATACAGAGCAAGGGCCCTGAAACTCCCGCTCCTTTCGTCCCAGACTGCATTAGGAACCCTTACATTGCCCTCTATAAGAAGCGTTCCCTGCTTGAAGCTAATTCTGATCATCGCTTATTAAGATTCTGTATATAATATATAACAATTCAGCTGTCAGTCCCGAATCCTGTCTCATCCGAATTACGCTTTGGGATGAAAGTAAGATATTTTCAAAGTTTTCAGGCGCTCGATATTTAAACATTAAAAACAAAAATGTCTCAATATTTCAGTCTTTATATTTTAGTCCTTAAGGCTCTCGCTATATATTCTGAACCTGTATACCTGAATCTATAATACCCTGAACTTATATGCCCCGAATCTATAATACCCTGAACTTATATGCCCCGAATCCGTGCCAGTCTTTAATCATATGTACCTGTCTTTAATCATAGAATTCATTTTTTCTTATACAATGGTGATTCTTTGTCTCCTAAAATAAGCCGTGAAAATTTCATTCGGTCTATTTCAGACCTTTTAAGAAAAGCGGAAATTGAACTTCCTGACGATGTGGTGAATGCACTCAGGAAAGCTGAAACCTCAGAAGAAAATCAGGTTGCAAAATCCCAGCTCCAAGCAATCCTGAGGAATATTGAGCTTGCAAAAAAGCACGGGGTTCCCATGTGCCAGGATACAGGCATTATGATCTTTTTTACAGAAATCGGGACAGAATTCCAGCCTGGTTTTGACCTGGAGGCAGCAATCAGGGAGGCAGTAATCCTTGCAACAGCCGAAGTCCCGCTCCGCCCAAATGCCGTAGACCCACTAACCCGAAAAAACAGCCTGGATAATACAGGGATTGGAATTCCGGATATTCACTGGAAATTTGTTCCTGGAAACCAGTTAAAGATCACAGCTGCCCCTAAAGGCGCAGGTTCGGAAAATATGAGTTCTCTGCGTATGTTTAACCCAACAGAGGCCGGGAATATCAAAAAATTCGTACTCGAGACCGTAATGAACGCCGGAGGAATGCCCTGCCCTCCCCTAACTATAGGAATTGGGATCGGGGGTTCATTTGATGCAGCAGCCAGGCTTGCAAAAGAAGCTCTGCTTGAGCCCCTTGATGCTCCTATGGAGGGATTGGAAAAAGAAATCTTTGAAGCTGTAAACGCTCTTGGGATAGGCTGCATGGGACTTGGAGGCAGCACAACTGCCCTTGCCGTGCATGTGAAAACCGCTCACTGCCATACAGCATCTCTTCCAGTTGCTGTAAACATCCAATGCTGGGCGAACAGGCATGCTTCAATCGTGTTTAGGGGGGAGGAATAATGGAGCATCACCTGCAAACTCCGCTGAAGAGAGAGGATATCGAGAAACTCAGTGCCGGGGATATCGTCTATATCTCAGGAGAAATCCTGACAGCCAGGGATGAAGCTCATGCCAGAATTCTCGATATAAAGAAAGAAGGAGAAAAACTTCCTTTTTCCCTTGAAGGGGCTGTGGTCTATCACTGTGGCCCCCTTATGCAAAAAACCGAAAACGGCTGGAAAGTTGTATCAGCAGGTCCTACAACCAGTGGCAGGATGTCAAAAATGACACCTTCTCTCCTGAAGGCCCACGGAGTTCGGGCAATTATCGGAAAAGGTGGGATGAAAGGCGTCGCCGATGCTTTGAAGAATAAATGTGTTTACCTGGCTTACACAGGTGGATGTGCAGCGCTTGCCGCAGAGCTAATCAAGGAAGTAAAATCCGTCCACTGGCTTGACCTTGGAATGCCTGAAGCAGTCTGGGTGCTTAGAGTGAAAGAGTTCGGGCCGCTTATTGTAGGGATTGACGCAAAAGGAAAGGACATTTTTGCAGAGGTCCGGGAAAAAGCTCAAAAACAGCTTGAAAACTTGAAATAAGCTCAAATGACTTGGATATAACTTGAAAACAACTTGAAAACGGTTTAAAATTAAGAATAAAAGCAAATACTTCTCGTTAGCTGGCGCAGGAAATAATAGAAACAGGATTAATATGTCCGGACGTCAGATATTACTCAGTATATCAGAAAATACTCAGTATATCAGAGAACTGTAACTTTCGGTTTTCTCCTTTTTGTACTGGACAGGGCTTTAACCGGCCAACCACCAGCTAAGAAAGAGCAATGGCCGAACATAGAGCAATAGCCGAATATAACACCACTAAAAGAGCCGAATACTATAACAGCGACATGGCCTATATGGGATAGGGGGTTAAGAGATAGGTGGAAAGCTGAAACTCCAGCATGATCTAGAAGTCCAGGGCAATATTCTGGATCACCCATATGATGTTAGTGTTGAAGGAGCCAGGGCGAGATTCCTTTGTGGGTGATTGGGAAAGAAAGTGGGGGGATGAAGTATAAATTCAAATTCAAATTCAAATTCAAATTCAAATTCAAATTCAAATTCAAATTCAAATAGTCACTCAATACCAGCTAAAATTCTACTCTACAGTACTGCTGCGGTTATCCTGACAATCGGGATGCGGGAAATTGCATCAATACTTGTAACCTTATTTTTCTCAATTTTTGCTGCGTTGATTCTCACTCCTCCTGCTCGTTGGCTCAAACGAAAAGGAATACCTGGTGCCTTGAGTGTCCTTTTAGTGATTTCTATGCTTGTTCTGGTCTCCACCATTCTTGGAATCATAGTTCTGGGAGCCGCTGTCCAGTTTGGAAACCAGATTCCCGTCTATCAGGACCGTTTGATTGAGTTTGTAAACAACTTCGCACACTATATGCCTTCATACGAAGGTTTCTCCGCGCAGTCAGTTCTTCGCAGTATCGTTACAATCATTGTCTCTCTTATGGTAAGCACAATTAACGGGCTTGTGAATACCGGAACGACAGCCGGGATAATTATAATTACAGCAGCTTTTTTGCTAATAGACGCTGTCAATATCCCAGAAAAAGTAAGTAAGGAAACTGAAAAGCAATCCGAACTCCAGTTGAGAATGAGTAAATTTGGTAAGGGTATATTAAATTTTATAGTTATAAGAACTGAGACAAGCCTTGTTACAGCTGTCGGAATTACTATTTTCCTTCTTATAGGAAAAATTGACTTTGCTATTCTCTGGGGAGTTACCATATTTCTATTAAGTTATATCCCTTACATTGGTCTTGTTTTAGCTTCCATCCCACCTGCAATACTTGCACTTTTCCAGTATGGGCCTGTGGGTGCCCTGGTAGTTCTTGCCATTATTATGCTCGTAAATGTGTTTTCAGAAAATCTTGTATTTCCCTCACTCGCAGGAAAAGGGCTCAGTTTATCTCCAGCAGTCTTATTTCTTACCCTGCTCTACTGGAATTACGTACTAGGAAGGGCAGGTGTTCTGCTGTCGGTTCCCCTGACAATGTTTGTGAAGCTCATACTTGAGAGTTTTGAAGAAACGAGATGGCTGGCCAGGTTGATGGGTCCGGCGGAAGACCTTGAGGATAGTTTAAAGGAACAGGGAAAAAATGAGAACCCGGGCGAATAAGAAAAAATAATCCTGGAAAGTTCCGATGACACGCGCTGACTAGCAAAATTAATGGAACCAGGCGAAAGTAGAGAGTAAAGCGAAGGAAGGATAAGAAAGAATGCGTTTAGAAAGAATGCGTTTCAAAATTCATGAAGGAGTAAAAGTCTCAATAAAGTATAAGCTTTAATTGATCCAGGGAAATCTTAATCGGAGTACTCGATAAATTATGTAAATCCGTATATAATAATATATAAAATCGCAGTATATTATTAGTTTGAATAATTCTATCAGCTTGCTTAATCCGGGCTTGCGGGGATCACAGTTCCGTAAAGAATGAGGGGGGAAACGATATAAGATTGGTGAATGGGAAGCTTGGACACCGTTTTTCACATTATCGGGTATATAACGGGCAAGGCCTTGTTTGCCTGGTCTAAACCTGTGAGGAGTCGAAAGGGGTGCCAAATCCCTGTGTTTTAGAGCAAAAACCGAGACAAAATACTGGCTTTTGAGGGAGAATACTAACAGTCTTTGTGGGGGAACACTGACAGTCTTGATGGGGGATACTGACAGGCAGACGTCGCTTCACTTCAGTTTTCTAAAACGGTAAGTCCACGACTTGCAGTGTAAGATAACTTTGAACTTTCCTCTCTCTCGAAGATTTCTGCAAATCTATAGTATCTCCATAAAGCCGAGGAAATGAAAATAACGGCAACCAAAGTTGTAAATGAAGGGAGGTTTGATTAATGGCAACTTTAACAGTTCTGAAATTTGAAACCGCAGATGGTGCTGAAAAGGCGCTTCATGTGGTTAAAGATCTAAGTAAACAGAATCTTATCAATCTGCATGATGCAGCCATAGTCACCTGGCCTGAGGGAAAAAAGAAGCCAAAGACCAAGCAGTTACATGATTTAGCAGGTGCAGGGGCATTGAGTGGTGCTTTTTGGGGCATGTTATTCGGCCTGATCTTTTTTGTCCCAATACTCGGTCTGGCAGTTGGAGCTGCTATGGGGGCACTGACAGGCTCAATGAGCGACATTGGCATCAACGACGAGTTTATCCGTTCAGTCCGGAGCAAAGTAACTGAAGGTACGTCAGCTCTCTTTTTGATGACCAGCGATGCTGTAAAAGATAGAGTAGCGGAAGCCATCAAGGGGATGAAGTTTGAGCTCATCGCTTCCAACTTATCTAAAGACGAAGAGGAAAAGCTGCGTGCAGCATTCGCCGAAGAATAATTTGGTGATAAAGTAAATGAAATTAGATTTTGCCAGAGGGTCTGCTCTCTGGCAGCCAGTTTAATTTTTCAAAGCTAACAATGAGGCAAGAGATAAGGATTATAAAAATAAAGGATTATAAAAATGCTGAAAAAGCCGAATTATGAACGTTGATAGCTCTTCAGCAGATCTTCCAGGAAAATCCAGATTTTTTCAATCGAAGGAATGAAAATCCTTTCAGAAGGGCAATGAGGGTCTTTGATCGTGGGCCCGAGAGAAATCATTTCCATACCCTCATGCACTGAACCGATTATCCCGCACTCAAGCCCTGCATGAATTACTTTGATCTCGGGTTTTTTTCCAAAAGTTTCGTAATAAACCTGCCTGCACTTTAAAAGCAGTTCGGACTTCAGGTCAGGTTCCCAGGCAGGGTATCCTAACTCATGTTCAATCCACGCGCCTGCGAGCTTTGCCACAGCTTCCACCTTTCCTGAAATCTCAGCAAGCCTGGGATTATTTGAACTGCGCTGGCTTGATACGATCATTATTTCATTTTCAGACGTCCGCACGGTCGCAAGATTGTTTGAGGTCTCAACAAGTCCTTGAATAGTATCTGACATCCTGTAAACCCCATGCGGCAGCCCAAGAAGCAGGCCTATCAGCTTCTTTTCAGTCCCTGCCGAAAAGATCCGGATGCAGGACATTTCCTCGGCTGGAGTCTCATCGTCTGCCATTTCAAAGATTATTTCCCTGTCAATCTCTTCAAGATTCAAAATAAGACCAGGGTCGGTATTAAAATACTTAGCCTGAAATCCCTTCCTGAGATCTGATACGGCTTCCTCGGCGTTTTCGAACTTTTCTCTGTTGAGCACAATAAAAGCCTCTGCAGTACTGGGAATCGCATTATGGACATTGCCGCCGTTTAGCAGGACAAGCCTTATATTTTCTGCCCCAAGCCTGCCTCTGAGCCTTACCATTGCCAGGGAAAGCAGCTGTATCGCGTTTGCGCGCTGTTTGTTGATTTCAACTCCGGAGTGTCCGCCTTCCAGCCCCTCAACCGAGAGCCTGAAAACCCCAAATAAACTCTCTTCTTCAAAGTCAAGTTGTTCCCACTCAACAGGTAGTTTAATTAGCGAATTCTGCCCGCCTGCGCACCCTATTACAAAAACACCTTCATCCTCGGAGTCAAGATTCAAAAGCACATTCCCTTCAAAGAAACCGGTTTCAAGTCCTCTTGCTCCTGTCAAACCCGTTTCCTCGTCTACTGTAAAAAGCAACTCAAGCGGAGGATGCCCGATTTCTCTCTTCTTCCCTGCTTCTGCCAGCACCAGCCCAATTGCAAGTGCAATCCCATTGTCTGCGCCTATGGAAGTCCCGTCTCCCTGCAGCCAGTTCCCCTCGTAAACGCATCTTACAGGGTCTCTGGAAAAGTCATGTTTAGAATCTTTACACTTCTCGCAGACCATGTCCATGTGCCCTTGAAGAATAAGTGTGGGAGAATTCTCGTATCCTGCCGTTGCGGGAGCTTTGATAAGCACATTGTTTAAGGAATCGGCTTTTACCTCAAAACCTCTGGATCTGCCCCATTCCTGCAGCCAGATGGAAATCTGTTCTTCGTGCTTTGAACGTCTAGGGATTTTATTGATCTCTTCGAAGACTTCGAGGATCTGTTGAGTTTTAGGGTGCATAGGGATCAATTTTTAATATTTTTTCTGGGTTGTTTTTAGGGCTATTTTTAGTTTAGTGTAGTAAATTAAGTGTTTTATAACTTATTGAAAAACGTCATAAGATTTGAATAATTTGAATGTAACTATTCAGATAGCCTTGTTAAGGCTACATAATTTTTACTCTTTCCGAGAAAAAATTGGAATAATAAGAATCATTAACTATTCAGCCCATATAAAACAACATCAATAGCCATCTTTATTAA
>DADO01000203.1:23528-27771 GCA_002509325.1 Methanosarcina sp. UBA402
TTTTCTTTGACTGCTGGCGATTGACTGCATTTTTTCATTGTTCATAAGTTATTTCTCGGTCACCTCTTTTTCGTTAGAATCAATATCAATAAACATGTTTTGATAGGCTGAATAGTTACACAATTTCATATGCGTTTTATCTGTAGCTGTCGTTATTCACGAGCAAGGTCTACTAAAAGAAATAAGATAAGAATAAAGTAGTATAAGCAGGAATAAAGCAGGACAAAAAAATTAAACGGTAACAATGCTATTACTATAAGGTCAATTTGTCTCGATGGAGTCTGTGAATGCTGTTAAAGGTCTTGCATGATGGGGTTGGAACTGCACTCCATTGTTTGTATACAGTATCGTATAGAAATTTATAGAGACTGTTCTAAAAAAATCCTCTTTGAGCGGTGAATATGACCGAGAAAATCAACTATCTTGATGGGTTGCGCGGCATAGCTGCGGTTAATGTTATGATAATGCACTTCTTCATAGTGTTCCTCCCGGCTATGATCTACAGTGATCGGATGCCGTCGCATCTCGGAAATTTCGAACAGATTTTCTCGAATACACCACTGGGATTAATTGGAGCCGGAAATTTTTCAGTCTGTATTTTCTTTATTCTTAGTGGCTACGTATTAACCCAGAAATATTTTAAAACTAAAGATAGGAATATAATTATAAGCGGTGCAGTACGCCGGTATATAAGACTGTTTGTTCCGGTACTGGCAGCAATATTACTTTCGTTCTTATTGGCATCAGCTGGAGTATTCCATTATTATATTGAAACTGTAGCGATTTCAGGAAATAATAACTACGCCGGCTACTGGATCTTTACGCCAGACATAATCGAAGCGATTAAGCAGGCTGTGTGGGGAACATTTTTTGCAGGCGAAGATACTTATAACCCTGTTTTGTGGACGATGACAATAGAATTTTATGGATCCATTCTTGTTTTCGCGATGACATTCCTGTTTGGACAGCAGCGTGCTCGCTGGACATTCTACCTTGCCGCAGCCATATTTTTCTTTAATTCCTATTATCTGGCATTTATCATAGGATTGGGGCTTGCCGATACATTCAACAGCAAGACGTCGATATTTAAGACTGGTAATAAAATAGTATTGTCTATTATACTAATTTCGGGACTGTTTATCGGATCTTACCCTGTAGGCACTGTGACAAATGATTCATTATACGGTTTTCTCAATAACGGTTTCTTCCAAACGCCAAAGTTAACCTATCACATTCTGGGGGCTGGCATGATAATGTACGTCTTATTGAACAGCCGATGGCTGCAAAATATATTCTCTTCCCCACTACTAATCCTTCTCGGAAAGATATCCTATTCTCTGTACCTGATACATTTCCTGGTGATAAGCAGTTTCACCTGTGCCTTATTCCTCTTCCTGTACCCGATATTACCATATGTCGCAGCCGCTTCAATTTCATGCATCGTGTCTGTACTATTAATAATACCATTAAGCTATCTTTTTTACAGATACATCGACACAGCAGGCGTGCAATTATCAAAGATGTTTTATAACCAGTTGGTCAACCTTGCTAGATCCGCAGGTGCTGGACATATGAAGCAAAAACATTTATCGAGTGCAATTCTTACTATATATAATAAATTTTTTAAATAACAATATTAGTCATTTGATTAAGTCAAATCTTATCGAATTCTCTCTTTAGAGTTGAGAAGAGTGCAGCAATGAATATAACACTAATTGGGATGGCAGGAGCAGGAAAGAGTACTATTGGAAGAGTGCTTGCAAAGCAGCTTGACTATACTTTTATTGATGTGGATCGCCTGATCAAGGAAAATACCGGAATGCCTCTTCAAGCATTGATTGATATGCAGGGAGATTTGGCTCTTATCAAGTTTGAAGAAGAAGCTATTCTCAGGCTCAATCAGGTGGATAGTTGCGTTATTTCCCCTGGCGGGAGTGTAGTTTATTCCGAAAAAGCCATGCAGCACTTAAAAGAAATATCAAAGATTATCTTTCTGAATGCTCCCTTCAGAAGCATTGTCAGAAGGCTTCCCAATGCAAGAAAAAGAGGTATAGTAGGACTCAGGGATAGAAGCCTGAAAGAGCTTTTTGAGGAAAGGATGGTCCTGTACCAGAAATATGCCGACTTTTCAGTAAAACTTAAAGGAAAAGAGAGCATTCAGGAAACTGTTAGGAAAATTATTGAACTATGTTTTGAAGACAATATTTAAAATTTATGGGTATATAATTCAGTTTGTATTTTTTAGTTTACATTTACTTTATTTTATAGATTTTTTATATAGTTAAAGTCCTTGCTCTATTTTTACAATTTTTACAATTCGATCCTTTTTATCCACTTTCCAGTTTAAGGAATACTTATTTTAAGAATAGCCTGTCAGAATGGCTTACTTTAAAACAGTAGTTTAATTTATTAGCTATCAGGTCTTCAATCTGAACAAAATCTCTCAATTTATAATGTTTAAGCATCGGCCTGCCGAAGAAAAGGTCCGAGCAGCAGGAGATATAAAATGGCATCAAGTCGTTTCATTATTACGGTTATAGGCAGCGACCGGGTAGGAATTGTTGCCAGGATCACTACTGTGATGGCAAATTTCAATGTAAATATTGTTGATATCAGTCAGACTATCATGCAGGGCATCTTTACCATGATTATGCTTGCAGAAGCTCCACAGGAGAACTTTGACCTTGCGGCTTTTCAGGAGGCCATGGGTGCTGAGGGAAAGAATCTTGGAGTTGAGGTCAAGGTGCAGCATGAAGACGCATTCCGTTTTATGCACAGGATCTAATTTGAAAAATTAATCTATCTGAAAGAGAGGTAACTTTTCATGCTTATAAACCCGAAAGAAATCCTGGAAACAATCCAGATGGTCAGGATGGAGCATCTTGACATCAGGACCGTAACAATGGGTATCAGCCTGAGGGACTGCAGCCATCCTGATATTGAAGTTTTTAACGAGAATATCTACGAAAAAATAACCTCCCGTGCCAAAGAGCTTGTGCGCACAACGAACGAGATCCAGAGCCTCTACGGGATTCCGATAATTAATAAGCGAATCTCAGTAACTCCAATAGCCGTGGCAGCCGAAAGCTGCAGGACTCCTGATTTTGTTTCCATTGCAAAAATTATGGATGAAGCGGCGAAAGATTCACAGGTGGATTTTATAGGAGGTTTCAGCGCCCTTGTCCATAAAGGCGCAACTGTAGGGGACCTGAAGCTTATTAATTCCATTCCTGAAGCCCTTGAAGGCACAGAAAAGGTCTGCTCGTCGGTAAATGTTGCCACCACAAAAACTGGGATTAATATGGATGCAGTTGGCCTTATGGGCGGCATCATAAAAAAGACTGCGGATTTGACTTCAGACAGAGATGGGATAGGCTGTGCCAAGCTTGTGGTTTTTGCAAATGCCCCTGAAGATAATCCCTTTATGGCAGGAGCCTTTCACGGAATTGGTGAACCCGAGTGCGTTATTAATGTAGGGGTCAGCGGACCGGGGGTTGTGAATGCTGCGATCCGTGAGCTTGAAAACCCGAATCTCACGGAAATCTCGGAGACCATCAAAAAGACAGCCTTTAAAATAACCCGCATGGGTGAAATGGTAGGCCGGGAAGTCTCGCGGAGGCTTGGAGTCGAATTTGGGATTCTTGACCTTTCTCTGGCTCCGACGCCTGCAATCGGGGATAGCGTTGCTGCAATTCTGGAGGCAATGGGGCTTGAGCGCTGCGGGGCCCACGGAACGACTGCAGCTCTCGCTCTCCTGAATGATGCAGTGAAAAAAGGCGGAGCAATGGCTTCCTCCTCGGTAGGCGGCCTGAGTGGGGCCTTTATCCCAGTTAGTGAGGACGCAGGCATGATCGAAGCCGTCAGGGCCGGAGCCCTCAGCCTGGAAAAGCTCGAAGCCATGACCAGCGTCTGTTCTGTCGGCCTTGATATGATTGCAGTCCCAGGCGATACTCCTGCTTCCGCCCTTTCGGCTATTATCGCTGATGAGATGGCAATAGGAGTAATAAATAAAAAGACCACGGCAGTCAGGATTATCCCTGCGCCTGGAAAAGGAGTAGGAGATTCCGTAGAATTCGGCGGCCTGCTTGGAAATGCCCCTATCATGCGGATAAGCGATTTCAGTTCCGAAGTTTTTGTAAAAAGGGGAGGGAGAATTCCGGCTCCTATCCAGTCACTTACGAACTGAAAAACGAACTGAAATAATAAACTGAATATCCAATTATTTGTATTCGGTTAAGGATTT
>DADO01000203.1:28013-30500 GCA_002509325.1 Methanosarcina sp. UBA402
AATTACGATGAAAGTAATATGTTTGGAACAATTCGTATCTTAACCGAATCCAAATGAATATCCAATAGAGAAAATGCTGGATTTTGTCATGAGACTAAAAAAATATCAAAAACTAGCCGGGCTTAAAACTTTATGTTCTAAAATAAAATTTGCTTGAAAACAATTTTTTGTATAGAGTTTATCCCAAAACTCGAGATTACGTCTCAAAATTTTCGAATTCCAAATGACCAATTGAGTTTCTGATCATGAAAATAATTCTGAGACTTTTATCGATGTGAAAATAAAAATTGGTTTTGGGATGGGCTCATAATTAATTTGAAATAATTTGCGTTGCTCGTATACACTGGAGTAGGGGACAATTGTGAACTACTCCTGAGCTAAAGACTCGGGGGTTTTACGCTTCTTAATATAAAAATATACTTTAAAACATAAAATTTGCCTGAGAGATACTTGATTCTCTGAAATGTCTGCAAAAATAAGTCATACAAAGAAGTGCTTCAAACGAGCTTCAATTCCATCTCATGACAGCTTTCTTTCTGGCCGCATATATCTTCTACTTGTTTAATTATTCGAAAGCCAATTTTTTCATATAATTGTATTGCAGGATGGTTGTCTACGTTGACATATAAAAGAATGGATGATACTCCATTTACCTTCATCTCTTTAATAGTGCTCCTTAATAATCTCTCAGCAAAACCCCTGTCTCTGAAATTTCTGTCAATTGCAATTGACGATATTACCGATTGTTTCTCAAGGCCTTTTAGAGAAAGATTGGGCTTCAGGTAATAGGTGCAGTAGCCAACGATTCTATCGTTGCTCTTGATAATATAAAAAATACTTCCTGAATTTTTAGAATACTTTATAAGATTATCCGAGCTTTGATTTTCAAATCCTTCGTCATGGATTCTAAGAACTTCAGGAAGCATGGAGTCCTCTATAGACAAAATATCTTTTTTCTCTATCGATTTCCATTGTCTTACTAAAAAATTACCAGCGGTATCTAGTAGCAGCTTCTTAAGACTCATTAAATAAGTAACTAATCGATCGTGCATTTTTGTGATACCCATAAAAATCACTCCTAAGTAAAGCCGCTGGTGAGAATATCATTGAGAAATTTATAATTTCAAACCATTAAAAACTTATTCTCTTAAAGGAAACTGAAGTTTCTAACATCCAGGTAGTTGATATATTAAATATTTAGTGCTCTCTCATTAATTAGTTGGTGTTTTGATGAATTGGTATTTCTAGGAAAACTTTAATTTAAAAATCTGTTAGTGTCCATTGAATAAATCCTGAAAATGTGTTGAATTTCCTAAAAATGGAGAAATGGAAGACACTAGGGAAACCAATAATATTACCTGTCTTAATTTACATATACGCTGGCCAATTTTTTCCTTTTCAAATGAAATGAGATAGGTGAAGGCAGAAATTATGGTCAAAAATTGCCTGGAGGATAGCAGGCATGGAAAGGTATTAATTGGAGAAGTATGAGTAATAATATGTGGGTTATATAATTTAGCAAGCCCCTTAATATAATCATGAGGTGATAATGATGTGTAGTGTTGGAGACGCGTTTGATCTCGATTTGGATGGGAAATTACCGGTCAAAGATTATGTATGCAAGGACTGTGAAAACAAATTTAAAGGAATTGGCAAGAATGTGGCATGTCCCTCCTGCCAGTCTAAGAATGTAGCAGAATCATAATCAACTTGAACAATCAACTTGAATAAACAACTTAATTTTTAGATATTTATTTTAACACTTTAATATGAAAAAACCGACCTCTTCTAAAAAAATTTCACTGAAGGAAAGTGAAATGCTTATTCTGCGCGGCACTGCAGGAACAGTGGCTATTGTGAAAGTAGGCCCGCATGGACAGTTCTTTCTGGAAACTGAAAATGAAGAGATCGTACTCGGACTCGAACCCCATGACCTGATTGTTGCTTCTGCGCTTTCAGTTAACGAGAAAATTGAAAAAGGGCTTAAATGCATTCTCTTCATGATTCGGGAAATCAGGTCACCATTAATAGTTCTTCCAAAGAATCATCCTGCATCACCAAGGTTACCAATAGTAGTGTCAGCTGGTAAAAAGACTGTTCTAAGCTGCAATATCACCCCTGGCACGCATCCAAATCAGGACGTACTATGCGGTTCTAATGAATTTGATAGTCTGGAAGTGACAGGAACTCTGGGGGGCGCACAACTTAAAAATCTGCCGCAGTGTGAGGTAATAAAGGTTAACTTTGATGTCTAACCCGCACATATCTATTTAAGAAAAAACAGAGTTTTGGCCGGCTCTCCGCCTCATATAACAGTCTTGGTTGGCCTCATATAGTACTTTTGATCCAGTAACCTTGATCTGTAGTGAGTTTAATTAACTCTCGCCACTCATTTTTCAGTATAGTTGGTAGTTCACCTTATATCCTATATTCGGCAGGTTGACTTAATTCAGTAGTTCCTATTTGTTGTAGTTCCGAATGAGAATT
>DADO01000093.1:0-4968 GCA_002509325.1 Methanosarcina sp. UBA402
TGTTATAGGTTCACTTAATAAGGCGATTGAAGATGTTCCTCCCTTACCCTGAATAGATACGAGAAATCGAAGGTTTAAGATATCATCTCTTGTTCAAATCAGCGGCGCAATCTGAGGGTTTCAGGGGGCTGGGGTGAAAATAGAATTAAAAAATTATCTCGTTCGTTTCAATGCTGTGCCTTTCAAAAACTAACTAAATTTTGAAGCAGCGGTGCTCCTCAACTCAGTTGAACTTCTGGATATAATCAACTATTAGCATGTCCATTGGACAACTTTATGGTTCTTCGCTTTTTATGTGGGTTGAAAATAATTGCGTAGTCGAGAAGTTATCATGTCAAAAGGATAGAAATCGATCCGCATGTGATATTTAACAATAAATGTTTTTAAATATTAGAGATGTTACTCTCAAATTCAGGCGATGAATCTGAATTACCCACTCGAAACAGCGAAGAGTCTGGTTTTTCAATTCGTTGTTATCCGTGTTTACCCATGTCCATCTGTGGTTCTTTTATGGGAAATCTATTGACCAGTGCTGGTTTCAAAGTCAGTTTTTATCCCATAATTTAAAATCAATGCAAGAGAAAGCTGGAGATAACAGAATAAAGCGAGAAGATGAGCATAAGAAACAAGGAGACAATCATAAAAATGGTAGAACGAAGAAAGAAAGGGGAAATTTGTATAAAAATGTGGGATAAATATGTAATGGGATAGCGCGGATTTGAACCGCGGTCCAAGCGTCCCAAACGCTCGAGGATGGACCAAGCTACCCTACTATCCCAAGGGGCATTTCTTTTCAAAGGAGATTATCCTTTATATAGCTTTCGTTAGAACATATGTCAGTCATGCTTTCTCTGAAAATCCTTCACGAAAACTAAAATTTCTTCTTCTGCCTGATCTTTCCATATTTCTAAACACTTTTGCGAGATTGGGTCTTTTCCTGAGGCCTTTTAGGTTGTTTTCTTCACTTCCAGCGGTGATAAATCTCGTTTTCTATTCCTAGCAGGTCAAGGGTTCTTCCCACCATGGTATCTATCAGATCCTCGAGGGTTTTGGGTCGCGAATAGAAACCCGGACAGGCTGGAAGGATACTTGCCCCTGCCCTTTTAGCCCTGAGCATATTTTCGATGTGTATAAGGTTAAGCGGGGTTTCCCGAGTCATCAGGATAAGTTTTCTTTCCTCTTTGAGGCAGACATCTGCAGCTCTTGTAAGAAGGGTATCAGATACTCCATTTGCCACGGCTGCAAGGGTTTTCATGCTGCAAGGAGCAATAACCATTCCTCTTGTCCTGTATGAACCGCTAGCTATTGGTGCTGAAAAATCTTTCTGGGAATAGCTCCAGGTTGCAAGTTTCTCTACTGCTTCGGGGGTGTAATCAGTTTCGATCCTTATTATCTGGCTCGCGGCATCCGTCAAAACTAGATGGGTTTTAATTCCTTTTTCCGCCAGCACTTCAAGAAGGCGAATTCCATACTGAACCCCTGAGGCTCCGCTGATTCCTACCGTTATTTCCATTATATCCTTGCCGTTAATGTTTTTGCGTTAATATTCCTTCAGATAATGTTTCTGCCGTTATTTCCACTATTCTTCTTTGCCGCTATTTCTATTATTCTTCTCTTGCCGTTATTTCAATCCTTTATCCTGTCCTGCAAGTTCGTCTCCTTTTTCATAAAAAGCGATGAAGCTTTCTATCATTTCCCCTGCGGTTAAGACTATATTCTTTATTTCTTCAGGGCTAATATTGTCCTGGTGTATTCCGGCAACAAATACCGAGGCGTTTTTCGTTGCCCTGCTCACCTGCCTTGCCCCCTGCAAGGCGAGATATTCTTCTCGGTGTCCGGGCGTTGTTACTACCGATGAGCTTGCTCTCTGGTTTTTCTCATCAAAAAGCCCTACGGCAACAGCTCCCACATGTTCCTCCCCGCCTGTAAGGGTCAGCAAGTAATCCTGTCCGATCTTTCTTGCGTCAAGTACGATTTCGATTTTCCCCACTTTCCGTTTGATATGAAACAAATTCCTACCCCGGTTCTCTACTTCACCTAACAGCTTCACTTATCTACTTCATCTCTCAGCTTCACTTATCTACTTCACCTATCAGCTTCACTTATCTACTTCACCTATCAGCTTCACTTAATCTACTTCACTTATTTACTTCACAGATCACTCAGTTTAAACTGTTTCATAGATTTTTTAACTTCAAAATAGTCTCTAGCGGCCTTTCCCACGGCTTTGCAGTGTTCTTTCGGGCTATATACTCCCATTCTCCAGTTGTCCATGTGGGCTTCCTGCAGGATGGATACAAAGTGGGAAGCTTCGTTAAGAGGAATCATTTTATGGTCAGTCTTTATCATAGCCCGCATTTCCAGCATTTCAGGCGTCTTTGGAATGTCCACAAGCACATACTCAGGATCAACTCCTGCCAGTTCTGCAATTTCTTTTTCTGCCCTTCGTATTCGGTCGCGGTATCTGAGTACGTTTTTTCCCACATCTGCCAGACCCACGTATAATGCTCGCTTATAGAGCTTGCGAGCATCCAGCAGCCGTGAAAGTTCTCCTGCGTACCCTGTTGCGTTTCGCATGGATACGGTAAGGTCTATATCATCCATCTGCCTGAGCCTGAGCGGGTCAAGCTCGTTATTTTCGATCATATACTCCACTGCTCTGGAACACATGGCTTCCGAGATTCTGGTCACATGATGATAATAGACCGACGTATTCATCCAGAAACGTGAGACCAGAAGGGATTCAGCAGCTTTCACCCCTCCATAGTCTACAACAAGCCGATCCTCGTAAAAATTCATCTGATTAATCAGGCGATTGTAATCCACGACCCCAAAGGCCACGCCTGTATAATGGGCGTCCCGAACAAGGTAGTCCATTCGATCCACATCAATCTCGCTACTAAGGATCTGCCCATAAGAAGTTTCTCCTTTTATATGTTTTATAAGATTTCCGGGAGAAATCCCATATTTTTCCAGGACATCCCTTGTTTCTCCTTTTCCCAGGATATCCTTTACGTCATCATGCCTGCGCCGCGTGTATTTGTAAATAACATTCTCTGTAACATGAGAAAAGGGGCCGTGCCCTATATCGTGTAGGAGAGCAGCAGCTTTTATCTCGGTTTTTCTGTTTTCTTCAACCGAGTCGAGATTTCTGGTTAGCACGGAGGCAAGGTGCATTGTTCCAAGCGAGTGTTCAAAACGCGTATGATTCGCCCCCGGGTAGACAAGGTTTGAAAAACCAAGCTGTCTGACCCTCCTGAGGCGCTGCGTCTGGGGAGTGGAAAGGAGGTCCTGAACTAGATCATCTAGTTCGATATAACCGTGAACAGGATCAAGGACAACTTTCATCATTCTTTAGACAGATTTCATTATATATTGCTGTTACTATTACTCTGATACCGTAAATTTTGCAGAAATACCCGCTACCCGAAAGTTTTAAAGAAAGCCGGAAAAGGTATTATCATGATTATATTTTCAGGCGGCACTGGAACTCCAAAGCTCCTTGACGGACTCAAGGAAATCCTCCCACCAGAGGAACTGACCGTTGTTGTAAACACTGCCGAAGACCTCTGGGTTTCGGGAAACATGATTTGTCCTGACCTGGATACAGTGCTCTATCTGTTCTCAGACAAGATCGACCGAAAAAAATGGTGGGGTATAGAAGACGACACCTTTCTGACTAATGAGCGTATGCAGGAACTTGGTATCACAGAAAGCATGAAACTTGGGGACTGCGATAGGGCAACCCATATCATCCGCTCGAATTTCATCCGGAGTGGACTTTCCCTTACAGACGCGACTTTAGAGCTTGCGTCCATTTTCGGAATTAACTCAAAAATTTTGCCAATGTCAGATGATCCTGTCTCCACTTATATAAAAACTCCGGAAAGAACTATGCATTTTCAGGATTTCTGGATTGGAAAGCACGGAGAACCCGAAGTACTGGGGATTGACATAAGGGGAGTTTCTGAAGCTTCAATTTCTCCAAAGGTATTCAAAGCTCTGGAAAATGACGATGATATCCTTATAGGACCAAGTAACCCGATCACTAGTATAGGTCCTATTATTTCCCTGCCAGGCATGAAAGACATACTGCAAAAGAAGAAGGTCGTGGCAGTCAGCCCAATTATTGGCGATGCTCCTGTAAGTGGACCTGCCGGGAAATTGATGCAGGCTTCGGGGCTTGAGGTCTCTTCAATGGGAGTTGCAGAGTATTACCAGGATTTTCTGGATGCTTTTGTTTTTGATGAAAGGGACCAGGCGGACGAATTCGCATTTGAGAAACTCGGGTGCTACGCCTCCCGTGCTGATACTCTTATGACCTCAACTGAAAAAAGCAAGGAACTGGCAGAAATCGTAGTAGGGCTTTTCGATATTATTGTCTGCCCTTAACCTCTCTATTTTTATATTTCTTAGGTGGTTGCTTCCTAACTGAATAATTATTTTCGACCCATACAAAACAGCGAAGAGCCGTTTTGTGGAAAATAGTGGAACCTCAATTGTCTTTTGATTTAGCTTTTCTCGTTCTAAGCACCTATCCATTCTCCTTAGCACCTAACGAACTCTGTAAGAATTTTAAAAGACTTCACAAATACTTTAATAATATAATGATCTAAACTACAATGTCAACTATAGAAATTTTATTAGAGATTGAATCTCAATTTATTCGCTATATTTTTATGGGGGACTTAGGCGAATACGAGATTTTGGCCTGGAAAACGGGGGAATTTATTCCGAATCCTTAATTTATCGCATGTTATCGGATTCATTAGCTTTTGCTATGAATAATTTCTCCAGAAAATTTTCTATAGTCTTGAATTTTCGGGGAGTGAATAATATTTGAAAAATCTTAGCCAATATATTGGGAACAAATTAATAAATTTAAGTAAATTTTTGACAAATAATAATAATAATAATAATAATAATAACAATAATAATTATAATAATAATAATAATAATAATTATAAT
>DADO01000093.1:5193-6707 GCA_002509325.1 Methanosarcina sp. UBA402
ATAATTATAATAATAATAATAATAATAATTATAATAATAATTTTTGTGGAGATGTCGATACCTCACCACATAAACATATGTTTAAGAAACTCCGTAATTTTCTGGATTATGATCAACCCAAGGCAACCTCAACAATAAAACGAAAATTAGGGATTTTTCTTCTGATAGGTTGCCTTATTCTTGCAAGCGTCCCTACTGCTTTGTGCAGAAGTCCTGCGCCAGTAATTTATGTTGCAGGAGACGGGAGTGGTGATTTCAACTGCGATGGAAAAGATGATCATGTGCAAATAAATCAGGCCTTAAAATTTGTGGCAGGTAACTCTAAATATACAACTGTTCACCTTAAAGGGCCTTTTACGTACGTTATTAATGATTCTCTTTTAATCGGCAGCAATACTATTCTTGAAGGGGATTCGACTGCTGTGATCAAACTGGTTAAAAATGCAAACTGGCCTACAATGAAACCATTGATCAAGCAGATGAGCAGTGCTGGAAATGATAATATTATAGTGAGAGGGTTCGAAGTAAACGCAAATCATGATGGAAATCTCAAAGTTTCTAAGGGCAAGGGGTATTACAATATAATGTATTTCACTCACTGTAAAAACATAAAAGTATACAATATGTATATGCACGATGGTCATGGGGATGGGCTGAGGGTAAAATTCGGTGAAAATATTCAGTTTTACAATAACAAAATTTCTATGCTTGGACACGATGGTCTGTTTGTAAGTGAGTGTAAGAATGTAGAGGCCTGGAACAATAAAATAGTCTGCAGGACAAATAGTGGGCTTAGAGTATGGAATTCTAACAAAGTAAAACTGCACGATAACGTAATTGACTCTTTATACTACCGGTGTACAGGTGGGCCAGGTATCCAGATTGAAAAATCTGCAGGCGTTATGGATAGTATCGAAATTTACAATAACATATTGCATGACACTTATGGGCCTGGAATCTGGATTTTCAACTATGATACTTCTTCTGCTACCAAAGAACAGGGGAAAAACGTCCATATTCATCACAATATCTTCTACAACACAGGCACTAATACTGGAATTTCCTGGACAGGGGGCATTGTAGCCAGTGGATTCCATGACACTCTGATTGAAAATAATGTTTTTGACGGTGCATACCATGCCGCTGTTGTTCACATGTATCCAGAAGTTTATTCTCCAAGTTACTCATCAAAACCCGGATACGCTACCACTGTCCGTAACAATATTATTGTAAATACCCAGCCGCGTATAAAAAATCCAAGTGGAACAGGGTATGGGGTGGTCAATTATCTCACTAAGAACCACAAATTTGTGCTGGAAAATAACTGCCTTTACAATAATGCAGCAGGCAATTATAAGAGCTGCACATCGAAATCTGACATCTATGTAAACCCTCTGTTTGTAGACCCGAAAAACCGTGATTATCACCTCAAGTCAGTTGCAGGCCACTGGAATGGAAAAAAATGGGTTAAGGACAAGTTGAGCTCACCCTGTATTGATGCTGGATATGCCTAT
>DADO01000217.1:0-8565 GCA_002509325.1 Methanosarcina sp. UBA402
ACCGCTTTTTCTTATCCGACGCCTCATATTCTTAGTATTAACTGCGAGATTACTTCGTAAACTAAAATGAAATTGACCGCAAACCAGTCATAAAGAAGTTGCAGTTCCGCTAAATTCCAGACCATACCAGAGTTTAATTTTGAGTCTCTCAGGCTTTACGAAACAGTTTTTTCTTAATTCTTCGCCTGACGCTGCCTGACATCTGTTTAAGGATAATTGGCATTGGCGTGTTTTTTCCCACTGGGACAACTTTTCCTTCCCTAATGGCTTCCAGCACGGCTTCCCGGGTATTTTCCGACGCGTCAATCTCAGTGTATGCCTGGCCTACCATTTCGGGAATATGGGAGTCGCTCCCCGCAATGCCAGGAATTCCAAGCCTTTTTGCTTCGGTTGCGGCTTTCCGGTTGGTTTTATTAAAGAGGCAGCGTGAATTGAATACCTCAACGGCATCAATATCAAGCCCTTCGAAACTTCCGATTCCATGGGAACTGCGCTTGAAGGGGTGAGGGATAATAACAATGCCTCCGAGTTTTCGGGCTCTTCTGATCGTTTCTTCAGGACTGAGGAAAGGCTCGATATTCTGGCTCACTCCTAGCACCAGGATATGCCCTTTCGAACAAGTAACCTCCACGCCTGGAATGACAGTAAGCTCAAACCCAAGCTCCAAGGCTCTTTTTTCACAGGCAAGCCCGCCTTCCACAGTATCATGGTCACAGATAGCAACCCCGTCCAGCCCCTTTTTACGCGCGGCTTCAAGGATGTCGTCATGGCTCGAGTTGCTATCTTTTGAATGCTCGGAATGTACATGCAGATCAAATTTCATACTAACAGGAGAAAGAGAAGTAAATTTATATAAATTTTGAGATGTGAAGGTATAACGAGAATTCGTTCAGCTACGAATTAAGTTGAGTCCTAAAAATTAAGTCAAAAAATAGGGGGAAAACAGGAGGAATTACGAACGGGCAGAAACGTAGCAAAGTTTGGTTTCAAGGGTATAGTCTAGGATATAAGGAGGGTCTGATGTCTTCAGTAGACGCCCGTTCGCATACATACAAACAACATTTTGATATAAATATTTTTCGTAGCCATACGAACCATTTTGAGCCATGCAAAAACTCCCTAAGAAATGGACGGAAACCCCTTTGTCAATTGCCCTCTGTCAATAGCTCGCTGCCGATAATTCTCTGTCAATAATAGTCCTCTGCCAATAACTCTCTGCCAATAACTCTCTGCCAATAATCCTCTGCCAATAGTCCTCTGCCAATAACTCTCTGCCAATAACTCCCTGACAATAGACCTCTGCCAGTAGCTCTCTACTTATATCAAGAAGTTTTTATAAAAGCTAAAAAGCCTTATGCTCTCCAGAAAGACCTGAAAGTGATTCAGGTGTCCTCAGGCTTGCTGAGGCTCAAGGAAAGCATGCGCTCTGTTAATTATCTCTGTCCTTGCTTCATAATCCACATGGATCCACTCTCCAAACTCAACCCTGTGTACGATTCCTTCTTCATAAAGCCAGGAGAGAACCGACATCCCTTTTTCCGAATTCGGAAGGGAAAGGGAGCAAAAACACCAGGGAGGCAGGTGCTTTAGTATCTCGGCTTTTAGCGCAGTCATGCCTGTGCCTTCTTTTGCGGAAATAAATACAGGATTTGGAGCCATATAGCCTATCTTTTCCATAATACCATCAAGCCTGGATTCATCAACCATATCGGCTTTGTTAAGCACAGTAATAATTGGAACTCCTTGAATCCGGTCCCAGAGAGTATCATGAGCTGTTGAAAGTTTTTGCAGGATCATCTCAGGTTTTTCGCTTACATCCACGACCAGGAGAATAAGATCCGAGAGAAAAATCTCATCCAGGGTGGACTTAAAGGCATCAACCAGCCAGTGAGGAAGGTCCTCTATAAATCCCACAGTATCGGTTAAAAGAGCTTTTCGTCCACCAAGATCCAGAGCTCGGGTCATGGGCACAAGCGTTGTAAAAAGCATATCCTTTGTCTCAACACTTTCATCTACAATAGCATTGAAAAGCGTGCTTTTTCCGGCATTTGTATATCCTGCAAGTGAAATCAAGGAAAAGCCTCTCCGGTGCCTTAAAGCCCGCAAGGATTCATCATCTTTTTCTGCAGACCCAAGTTCGCTCTCAATTCTCGCGATCCTCTTTTTCAGGTCCTGTTCATAAGAATCCTCGTAGTCTCCAAGCCCCATGAACCCAGGCCTTTCCTCCATTTTAAGGAGAGAAACAACTGCCCTTGCCCTCGGTACCTCGTATCTCAATTTTGCCAGTTCCACCTGGAGTTTTGAGCGGTGGGTAGTTGCCCTTTTTGCAAAGATCTCAAGGATAAGCTGGAATTTATCAATAACCTGACATTTACAGACTTCTGAGATATTGAAAAGCTGAGTCGTAGAAAGCCTATTATAGAAAATTACTTTGTCTGCGCCTGTATCCCTCACAAGTTCGGCAAGTTCCTCGATCTTTCCCCTGCCAAGCTGGTATCTTGAGTCGGGATACCTGGTTTGCTTAAGCTCGCCAACAGGCAGGTAACCTGCAGCTTTTGCAAGCTCTCTAAGTTCCTGGAAGAGATATTCCTCACGTTCAGGGTCCGAATTGGGAATTGTTCTTTTAACGAGAATTACCCTGTTCCCGTCAACGAATTTTTCTTCTGCTGAAATTTTCATGCCTCGATTTGAAGTTCATTTATCAGTAAATTGCGGGCACTCAGGGAAATATGGTGCACGAGTTCAATCGACCGTCTCTCGGCAATGGACTCCTGATACTTGAAAGCCCTGGAAAACATACTTTCGGTAACCCATGTGGGTTTATTATACATATCCCCCTTTTCTGCCACAATAGTACCTTCGAAAGAAAGCTGGTCAGCCGTATCTTCGATTAGCTGCACGATATCCAGCAGGCTGGGAGCTCTTTTTAGCCAAAGGGAGAGAATTTTGATCTGCTTGACCTTTTCGATATGGATGGCTGAGACCGTAAGCGCTGCTGCCGCACATACCATGTAATAACCTCCTTTAATCCTGTGCCTGCCAGAGATGTCTACTGCAATAATGTCCCACACGTTATACTCCACCCTCGGCTGAAGACCGATTTTCATTAAATTCTAAGGAACTTTAAACATCAGGGAAAAAATACCCTGAGAATACGAAGTTAGAGTATCACATCTTCGTTCGGCTGATGTCCAGGTATTCGATCTTCTCCCCTTTCTCGACTGCAAAAAGCATTGTTTTACGCACGCTGTTTGCAAGCCTGACTACTCCGGAAATAACCGAAAGCTTGAACTCGAAATCCGCAGGAATAACGTTTACAAGGTATTCCGAATGCGGAATTTTTTCTATAGACTCGACTTTTCGGTATACCCTGAAATTCGTCCCGAATTTAAAACCGGTTTTGACTACAAGCCTCGAATCCCTGAGGTTCTTATACGCATTGTACTTTCTCAGGAAAGAACTCTCAATTTCCGAGGCTTTCTCGATAAACTCATCGAATGAAAAGATCTTACCTCTCCTGTCGAGAACCGTTATCACGCCGCTGGAAAAAAGGTAAAGGGATTCTACCAGGGAAAGCTGCAGTCTTTCGGAGTCCAGCATTTTCCCGTAAAAGCCTCTGGAATAGAGAGTTTCCGAAGCCCGAGCATCCCAGACTATTACCCTGTCTTCCAGGAAAGTGGCATCAGTTTTGACTGCAGGATATGGCTCAGGCATATCTCCTTCAGGAATTGCAGTTTTAACCTCATAAAAAGTAAGGTCACTTTCCCCATCTACCACAGCAAGGATAAACTGCTTGCGCACGTTCTCCGCCGAGACGACCGCTTCCTGCAGAAGTTTTACAGGAAGGAGCTGCCTTTCAGACTGAACATGAACAAAAATATTTGCTGCACTCTTGCCCGGGTGGCTGCCTCTGGGATACACCCGGAAATCCACAGCCGACGGCTGGACATAATATCCCCTCTCTTTAAGGTCCTTATAAACGATATATTTCAGCTCAAAATTTGGCTGCCTCAAAGAAGCCTGTTCAAAAAAAGCTCTGAAATCAAGCCGTATGTCATCGATTTCGACCTCCAGCTTTCCTCTGGACAGAAGGAAAGCAGCTTCTACAAGTGAGAGTTCGAGCTCATTGCCTTTAGGCTGTCCGAAATAACCAGTTTTATAAAGTTCGGCTACCGCTTCCTTTCCGGCAAGGACCCGGTCTTCTTTAAGTTGCGTTTTCAATAGTTTCACCTGAAAAGAAAATGAAATGAAAATAAGTTAATTACCATCTGGCTTACTGTAATCTAATTTGTTATAGCGTAATCCATCATTATTTAGATTTATAAAATAACTATATTAATTCAGTTTCTCATTACATAATTTATTATAATTCAGTTTCTCATTACATAATTTATTATAATTCAGTTTCTCATTACATAATTTATTATGTTTCTCATTACACAATTTATTATAATTCAGTTTATTATAATCCAATTTATTATAATCCAGTTTGTTGCAACCTATTATAATCTAATTTAATATAATATTGCTTTTTTGACCTGCAAAGGCTTAGAGATGAAAGCATATTCTCACGCTATAAATGGGACTGCAAGAATCAAGGAAGAAACCTGCAAATATTACGGAAGAATTCTGCACATATCACTATATCACTGAAGAAGCCTGGATTCCCGAAACTTCCTTGCAGCCTCTACAAGTGAGCCTGCAAGCTCCCTGTATGCAACTCCATGCAGATGGGCATAAGAGCCAAGGGTATTTCCAGAAATAAGCCCGTCCCTATTGTTCTTTATGCCTGTTCCCCTTGATAGGGTTATTGCAAATTCAGCGTCCTCAGGAATTTCCCTTATTTCAGAGTGATGGAATTCGTGCCCCTTGAAGCTGTTGCCTTTTTTCCCGATAAGGCAATCCTTAGTAAGGGTTCCGATATTATAGCTGATCACTCTTGTTTGTCCCATAATTGTATGCCCTGGGAGCGCTCCGACCATTGAATGCGTAGATTCCGGCATTGAGGCATCATGATAGGTGCCTTTTCCTGGGACGCCTGTGCTTATTTTTTCTGTAAGATACATAAGCCCCCCGCATTCGGCATAAATAGGCATGCCTGCAGCAGAAGTCTTTTTAATATCCTTGCGCATGGACTCGTTAGCTTCAAGTTCGGCTGCAAAGAGCTCGGGATAACCGCCCCCGATATAGAGCCCGTCGACCTCAGGAAGCGCGGTGTCTCTAACAGGGCTGAAATAAACAATTTCTGCGCCTGCAAGTTTCAGAAGATCAATGTTATCACGGTAATAAAAATTGAAAGCTTCATCCAGGGCGACACCTATTTTTGCAACACCTATTTTTGGATGATTGACTTCAGTGTTTGGAGCAGAAGAAAAAATGCTATTCTCAGGACTTTTCAGGGGCTTTGCACTGCTTGCGATTTTAATGAAGCTATCAACATCAATTCCTTTATTGATGATTTCTTCAATAACGTGAAGGCGAGCTTCAAAATCTCCGTCCCCAAACCGTCTTCGACCTTCGAGAGCTGGCATAAGCCCGAGATGGCGCATGGAAATCTGCATTGAGGGATCTCTTGGAACAATTCCTATAACCGGCACGCCTGTGTAATATTCAATTGCCTCTTTTGCTTTTTCGGCATGACGGCGGCTTCCTATGTTGTTAAGGATTACTCCTGCAATTTCCACATCTGGATCGAAATTTCTGTATCCGTTGACAAGGGCAGCACTCGAACGGGTAATGCTCCGGGCATTAATTACAAAGATTACAGGGCAATTGAGAATTTTTGCAATCTGGGCAGTGCTTCCAAGGTCGCTTAAGCTTTCAAAACCTTCGTAAAGCCCGCGAACTCCTTCGATAATTGCAATGTCCGCCTTCTCGCCGACTTCACAGGCATGAGTATAGACATCCAGAATCTCGTTTTCATCCATTAGGTAGCCGTCAAGGTTCCGACAAAACCTGCCAGTTATTTCAGTATGGTAACTCGGGTCGATATAATCCAGAGCGACCTTGAAGGGCTGGACTTTATATCCTCTTGAAACAAGAGCAGCCATGAGACCCAACGAGATTGTTGTCTTGCCTGAAGAGGAACGGTCTGCTGAAATGAGGATCCTGGGAATATCCTCTACGGATTGCTTGCCACCAAGCATTTTTGATACCCCTGATTTGTTTTGCGCGGCGATTATATGGTTAATGTAATTTTTCGGTTTATTGTCATTACAGCTCATTTGTCTAGCTCATTTGTCTAGCTCATTTGTCATTATAGCTCACATCGCAGCTAACTTTCAGTCTTAGTTTGTCAATTCCCTTAATCGCTCGTCGCTCAGGGAGCCGGATGTAACTTTGTTATTATTCTCAAGAATTGCTTTTCCAAGCTTGCGGTAGACATCTGCAATATCAGATTCAGGTGCTTTTTCCATTACACAATAACCTTCCCTTTCACAATCCTGAACTACCTGTCTCTTCGGAATAAAAGCCATAAGCTGGCTGCCGATCTCCTCAGCAAACTTCTTAACGATTTCCTCTTCCCTGCTCGCGTTTCTGGAATTGCAGATTACTCCACTGAGCGGCATTCCAATTTTGGAAAGCCCCTTGCAGATATTATTTGCAGCATAAAGGGGCATATATTCTCCTGAAGTCAGGACATAAGCCTCATTTACAAAGCCTTTCCTGACAGGGGCAACAAAACCGCCGCAGACAATGTCTCCTGGCACATCGTAAATTATCAGGTCCTGTTTTTTTAAGAGATCTCCTGAAATGCTTTTCAGTTTCTGGATGGCTACAATAATCCCTCGCCCTGCACACCCTATACCGGGTTCAGGACCGCCTGCTTCCACACACTTGACTCCTGCAAATCCTTCAAAGACCACATCTTCTTCTTTTATATTCACACCATTCCGCATGAGGTCAAGAACGGTTGGAATTCTCTTGCCTCCAAATAGGGTGATTGATGAGTCACTTTTAGGATCGCAGCCTATGATCATGACCTTTTTTCCCGTCTCGGCACAGGCAGCAGCAACGTTTGAAGCCGTACTTGATTTGCCTATGCCACCTTTCCCGTAGATAGCTATGATTTTTTGTTTTTTCAAGGATGTTCCTCCTGATTATCCTGGCTCTTCTTTTTATTCCGGTTCATCTTTTTATCCTGAATATTCTCGCTCAGGTTTCCTTTGCAACTTCCCTTAAGGTAGCCCCAAACTCAGATTCAACAATCTCACTGACTCCCAGTGTCTTCGGATGAAGGTCGATTTCAACCAGCACATGTTCATGCCCCAGTTCCTTTAAGGGCAGGACCTGCCTTGGGCCGTTAGTAACCGAAATCAGCTCCATGTTCTTTATGTGTTCCATAGGGATTGCATGAGGAACACCCGTAATAACCGCAAAATCGAAATCGCTGTATTTTTCCTTTATCAATTCGCTGACCATTTCCCCTGCAACCGGATACTCATCCATACCGCCAATAATTTCATGCATCTCAACCCCATGTGCTTTTAGGTCTCTCATTATATATTCGGCATGCTGCCTTACTCTCGGGAGCCCGAGGCTGGGGTCGATATTTGCCATGTTGATAAGGTTTTCCTTTTTCCCAAGAGCTGCTGCAACCTCATTGACTGCAAGGGTGATATCTGCAAACATATAGCCAGTCTCTTTTTTGGCATTCATAATAACAAGCCCCTTTTTGCCTTCCTTGAGGAGTTGAAGCACACGCTTTGCGACTTTGTATTTGACATCTCCTCGGGAAGGGGCAAGATATTCTTTGCTTGCAGCCCCAAACTTCTTTTCCACATCTGTGGCTTTTTTAAGGAGGTATTCCTGACGCTCGAATTCTTTATGGTCAATAATCCCTGCATCGAGTGCGGATTCCAGAGCAAAGAGTACTCCTTTTGTATTATTGTGATAGCCTGCGTGCACCTCAACTTCGAGTACAGGGACATCAGGATTTGCTTCAAGCACAGCTTCGTGCATTTCTTCTCCAATAATCATGCTGGCGCAGGTTCCTACAACCCCGATAGCTTTAGGGTTAAAAAGTTCAACTGATTTGTTAATCAGCTCTACAAGCCTGTCGTGACCTCCGAAAACAAAACCGCTCTCATCAAGGCCTGTAGTAACGACATGTATACCGTCTTCTTCGAGCAGCCTTGCATGTTTAAAAGAGCAGCCAGGAGGCCCGTGCAGGATAGCGACATCAACATTTAAGTCCCTGAGAGTGTAAAGAGCCGCAACTATAGAACTCGGGCGGGGATGGATGATTGAAATTTCTTTTCCAGTCATGACAAAGCCTCTGATTCTGATAATTATTTTTTAAATGCGAATAATATAGTATGGATTTTCTAATAATATGCATCTTCTTCAGAAAGTTCATGTATCTCACGAGACCGGACACGACATGTAACACATGAAGAGTCAGGAAACGTGATGAGTTGGAATTAAACAAGTAATTGAAACAAATACAGATTGGAAGAGCCTGTATAAAATTGTATCATAAAATTCCGGCAAAAGCCAGCTGCCTGATCCTAGTATGCATCCGTCCGATACGTTTATTCAATATTTTGAGGTCATATCCGATAT
>DADO01000217.1:8791-18103 GCA_002509325.1 Methanosarcina sp. UBA402
TCCGATATTTTGAGGTCATATCCGTATATGAGGTCATATCCGTATTATGAGATCATATCCGTATTATGAGGTCATATCCGATATTTTGAGGTCATATCCGATATTTTGAGGTCATATCCGATATTTTGAGGTCATATCCGATATTTTTATCCTGGGCAGAAACTCCTGGATAATTCTTCAACGAAAACATTCCTAAAGAAGACCTTTAACGGAAGCATTTTACTGAAGAAAGTATTATATCATTGTCCCCTGCAGATTCCAAGGCTTTTGAAAGTCCTCCAGGAAGATTCCGTGCGTAAGATACGTTTTTGCCAGTTACTGCCTTCATCCGTTCTCCTACCAGGATAACCTGCCTGCATTTTGTACCTAACTTTTCTAGAAAGTCCTGCACGGATTCAGGCGGCAGCCCTTCGCAGACCTGAGAAGCCTCTTCTCCCAGCACTAAAATGATACTTTTCTTTTTTTCGTCTTTTCTCTTAAGAAGAGCGTACTCAAGGGCTTTTTCGGCAGAGAGGATATCCATTCCGGAGTTGGAATTGTCTATCAGGGAGATGCCGTTCATTTCCCTTTCCTGCATCCTGCCTGAAAGTCCCCTAAATTCCTCAATTACCGAAATAACAGCTTCATTTTCAATTCCGATTTCGAGGGCGGCTGCCGACGCTGCAACAAAGGCAGTCCTGTAAGCCGAAATATTATACCCTGGACGCAAGGAAGCTGAGAAAATTTCCTTTCCCCTATACATAAAGCAAATATAGGAACCTGAAGGCGCCTGAGAATCCATGAGTTCTGGTAAGCCTGCTGAAGTTGATGAATCTGGTAAGCCTGCTGGCACTGAGGAAACGGATAGGCCTGTTACTATTGATGAATCTGATAAGCTAGAAGGTGTTGATAATCCTGAAGCAATTGATAGCGTTGCAGACCTGCACCCGGTTTCCAGCACAAAATCGGCTGCCTGATTTGAGGCTCCTGGAAGCTCATCACTGAAGGGATCTTTGAAGGTTAAAACCTTTACCTGACTCGTTTTTGCAATTTTAAGGGTTTTTTCGGCTTCTGTATTAATTAGAAGGGTACTTCCCGGTTTTGATTGTCTGACTAGCTGGAGTTTTGCCTCGCTTGCAAGGGTGGTATTGTTTGCAATCCCGTAGTCCGGCGAAAGGGTCGTAAGAATCCCGAAATCGGCTGTGCCTGTGCCTCCTATTGAGATTTCGAAGATGAGAATATCTGGTCTGAGGCCTGCCTCAAAAGCTTTCTCAATTGCAACCAAAATGCTTCCTGGAGTTATGCTCAGACCCCTGTGAATAAGGGAAGAAGTCCCTGCTTTCCAGTATTCAAGTCCCCGCGAGGTATGCAGCACTACTTTAAACTGCCTGGAGAGCATATCGGCAAGGAGGGATGCAGTGCTTGTTTTTGCTTTTACACCCGTAATCTCAACCGTTTTTATTCCGGAAAGCCTTGAATCGCTTTTTAGAATTTCTCCAACAATTTCATGGTGCGAAAGGACTCTTTTTCCCTGCGCCCTGGCTTCTACGAGCATAGGATAGGCTGAGTCCAGATGTACGGGCGCGACCAGAATATCAAATTCGGAAGCAGAAGGAGGAGTTTTTGAGCAGGGTATCCCATGCGTTTCCTCAAGTTCGAGCAGCATGTCAGGCTCGATTGTCCCGTAGACATCTATTCCGGATACTTCGTTTCCAGAGGCTGCAAGGCTTTTTGCGATAGGAATGCCGCCGTGGGTCAGGTCAAGCACGGCGAACTTCTTCCTGTACAGGCCCATGATAAAACCGGACCCTGGTTATGAATTAAAGGGCTTCCTGAACCCTTTTGAACACGAGATCAGCTATAAGCTCATCAGCCCCGAGAGGCTTTGCATAGCATACAGGAACTGCCTTTCCGTCTATTTTCAGGGTTCCGCAGCCATTTTCATCCAGACTCAGGATCTGCGGGATATCCTTTGTGATATGAACCCCTGACGCCAGGAAAACTGGTACTGCTGCAACTTTTGTCACGCCAGTTCCTGAAAAGCCTTCAATTGCTTCTTCAAGATTTGGCTGGCTGTTTTCCATAAAACCGGCTCTGACAATAACATCAGAATGTTTTTTTGCGATATAGTCTGCGATCTGAGTGACTACTTCCTTATTGTAAGGCAGCTTGCTCCCGTGGCCTATAGCCAGAATTCCTAGTTTTTCTGTCATTTTTAAACCTCAATCTCTGTTAGGCTTAACACAATTATTTGAATATGTAATATTGAAGAGTTTAACATAGTTAGGATTTATATGATATAATCCTTTTGAGAAAGGAACAACGGGAGAAAGTTTCAAAGGAAATGAAGAAAAGGCATTTCCACAAGACCAAGAGAAGGAAGAAAAGAAACCCAAAATGAACAGAAAGGTTAAAGGACCTCCTAAAATAATTACAGTTTAAAAACCCAGGCTTCATTCTCTTGGCGCAACCTCTTCCGGGAACCATTTCTGAATATCTTTTGGCATATTGGACCTTACATCCCTAAGTTCACCATCGCCCATGTGCCTGTACATAACCAGCAGGACAGCCCGAATAACTTCAGTGGGGTTTATATTGACATCGAACTCAAACTGAGCGTGCACCCTTCTTGCAAATTCCTCTTTTTTAAATTTCTCGGGCTTATCCCTGAGGGTCCAGCCGTCATAATAAATCCCTTTTACTACAAGGGGCAACTGTGCTGCAAGATCGACTGCTTCTCCTGCCGGAAGCCTGTCCCTGAGCACGTGTAGTGTACCCCGAAGTGCTTGATATGCACTTTCTTTGCTCTGCCACTTCAACTGGCTCAGAATATCCCTGAGCCATACATTGGTCAAGTCGATACTCTTGTCAAGGTTCCGTACGTCGGTAGTCGTTTCAACTCCCCCTAAGATTGGAGAATAAATATCGTTCAGCCGATTCAAATTGTGGGCTATTTTTATTTAATAATATCTAAGAATGAAATTAGAAGAAGAACAAGAATTACACTATTATAGACATTGCGCAATTAGATGCTTCTACTCTCAGATATAGCCTCTTTTGCACGATTTATATCACTATTCTGATCCGAGATCCATCAAAATCCCCACGCAAAGCTTTCATTGCGTATTTTTCCACCTCGATCTCGCGTCTTGTTCGTATACCAAGCCGTCTGAATACGGATACTGGAGGACACCAGCCCTGCACTGCATACTGAAGCAGAAAAATAGAAACTATTAGCGGTAGAACAAACCAATTCCGACTCTTTTTTATGCCCAGTGTGGCTCCGATAAAAGTAAATATAGCGGCATTAGCCTCAAGATAACGCTCGATATCCCACTCCAGATCTAACTCTTTTATTCTTTTGGCTATCTCATAGTCAGTTTTACCAGCATAGAACCTGACTGTTGCAGCTATCTCAGTATCGATTGCCAGGTTAATTTCAGGAAGCGTATTAACCCGTACCCTATCTCCCTGAATGAGCTCACTGTAGGTATTTATCATCATAAACCTCCCTAAAACTCCCCTTTACGCCTTTTTTATAGTATAATAACCTAACATAACCCGATCGGAATTTACTTTTGATGAAAGAGGATAGAGATATTTCCATATAAGTTTAATCATAGAAATTAAGTTTCAATACTCAGGTTTACAAAAAAAGAATCAAACATTCATAACTTTCCTACTTACTGGTAGCTAAGGAGAAGGCATTTACCTGCAATGAGAATTTACCAAATAAATTTATTATACAAGTTATATAATCTTGAAATTGTTGAGACTATCATATATTGGCAGACAGGCATTGGCAGACAAGCAGTATTATTTACAGAAAGATAATTATTTATAGAAAGATTATATTATTTGTAGGGTATTCAGATTATCTATAAAGAGATAACATTTCTAGAATTAAGACTTAAACAGCTTTATTATGACTTAAACAACTTTTTCTCGTTCCCATTTAAGAAACAGTCCACACTTACAGTAATCCAGCCCCTCACAGTATTTTCCTCCTTCTTGAAAATGAGGGCATGAGGTACAATATTTACATTTGCTGCGTATTATAAAGGATAATATACCCATTTTTAGCCTTTCCATATATATCTGTAATAATTACTTTGTTCATATATATAAGAAGTTCTATTACCCTTTATCTTTCCTAATAGTACCTCAACCATTCTATAAAATTAAAACAGAAAAAGACTGCTTTTACTGGGTTTTACCCACGAGCTTATGCTAATAACATAATTTTCCTGAATACTTTTTAGGGTTATTTTTTCCCCTATTATCCTCTGAAGCGGACTTAGTTATTTTGAAATACGGCAGCCCTTTGATGGCTAGACGAGCCATAGATTCCTCGATATCCAGAGCAGGTTCCTTAATTTTCTCTGGGCTTGCTATGGCATTGAGCAGTTCTGCAAGTGCTGGGCTGTTCGAACTCCAGGTGCCGTCGCTTTGAGTCTCGGCTGTAAAAATTTGCCATGCGATTTTAACTGACAAGATGGTCCCCCCTCTCAAATGTGCATTGACCATTATGACTACGCGTTCAAAAAATAAAACCTTATTAAGAATCAATCTTAAATATTTTTATAAGTTTTTACCTACAATGTTATATTAATCTTATAACATATATAGTTCTACTTTCAAACTAAAAACCCGAACATTTAATACAAAAGATATTGACCTATATTTTGCATTTTACGCTTACTTTGACCTTTATTTCGCTCTGCATCCTGCACATATTCTGCGGATGGACTTTATAACCAGATAATTAAAATTTTCTTTGAAATCGGTTTTGATTTTTTAACTATCACTGTTGGCCTCTTAGAATGTCTGGCAACCTTCTGTGACAAAGTCCCAAGTAAAGAAATCTTAAATCTTTTACTTGAGTCACCAATAATTGTCAGGTCACTGTTGTTTGAAGCCTCCAGTAGAGCATCTTCTATGGAATAGCTGTCCAGTATTCTGAAGCTGACAGGCACAGAATTTGTTTTTTCAACCAGACGCTCAAGTTTGTCATTGATCCTCTGCCTGGTTTCCTGAGCTTCATCAGGGCTAACAATGCTGACAATTTCTATTTCAGCCCCTGTATTTACAGCCAGCTTTTTTGCGAGATAAAAACTGTGGACTGAGTTTTCTTTACCATTATATCCTACAAGGATTTTGTTGATGCTTTTAGGTAGATGTCCCATTAATAACGCAATAGGACGTTTTGAGGACAGAAGAACATCGTTTGTTACTCCAAGTTAGTACTTGAATCTCTTTGGTTCGTGCCAACCCATGAAAATCATATCTACGTGCTCGATTTCAGCCTGCTCTAGGATTGAATTTGATATGCTGTGATCAAAGGCAATAATATACTCTTTTTTATGTCCAAGAATTACAGGATAACTATCAAATTCTTCTTTGAAATGGCAGTCCATTTCTATCATTTTCTCATGGTAGGCTTCCTGAGCTGATTTTAAAGTTGTTTGATTCGGAACCTCAATAACATTGAGGCACACTATCTTGCTCCCCATGAAATCTGCCAGTTTCAAAAGGTCACGCTCATGTTTCGGGGTGGAAACCGGCACGAGCACTTTAACCAGGGGGCAGATAGTATGTCCGAATGCAACCCGTGATGAATAGGGGATAGCAACTGTCAAGTACATACCTGCATATAATGGAAGAGATCAAGTCCGAATGCAACCCGTGAAAAACACAAAGATTCTTTAAAGGCAGGTACAGGATCAGAAACTTCAGATAAAATATCTCCTATCTGACAGCCCATAAAATGTGTTCAGATTACTATAGCAGTCTAAGGGAGTAGACCTGGAAATTAAAAGGAAAAGAAAGAGAGTCGATCCTTTATTAATTTCTTGCTTCATTGGAACAGGCAGTTTTCTGTTCCGTAGCTTCGATTAACCTTACAAACCCGCCGCTGCCTTCGGAATCAAGCTCCATTTCCACAAAATAAGTATAATCCGAGATTGCTGAAAGCCCACCTGCTCCGCTGCTGCCCACGATCAGAGAATAGACTTTTGCATTATACTTCTTTTTTGCCTCTTCCCAGCGGGCCAGTACAAGTTCGTCCGAGACTTCGGACTTGCCGTCGGTTATAAAGAGCAGGTCTGCTCCCTGAAAGTCCTTTTCTTTCAGGGACTTAAGCCCTGAGGCAAGGGCGGTATTGAAATCCGTTCCCCCACCGAAGGTATAGAGAAGGAAATTCAGAAACTTTTCAGACATTTTTTTCCTGCTGCTGAGTTCGATTTCCAGGTGCTGGCTTGTAGAGGCAAAAAGGATGACTTTCATGTCCCTCTGCTGGGAGAGCATCCGTTTTGCCATAGCCAGCACTGCAGATTTTGCCAGGGTCTGGGGAGCTCCGTGCATTGACCCTGAGGTATCTACAAGCACGATCATCGGACCTCTTGGATTTATCCGGGGAGGGCCTGTGTAATGTTTTCCTAGCAGCTGATAGCTAAGGAGCTTTCCTTCAAGCATGTCCGCATAAAACTTCTTTTTCATAGAGGGGTTCAGGAGTTTTGCGGCTTCCATGGGCAGAAGATTATTGATGGAATCGGAAAAACGCACGGTCTGGATCCGGTTTTTCCCGAAAGGCGAGAGGCGTATGCGGTCCGAGGGCGGGTCAAATTCCCGCCTGCCGATAAAGTCCACGATTTTCCTCAGGTCAGGGTTTTTTTCAAAAAAAGCCGAATAATTTTTAAGCATCTTAAGCTGCACGTAGAAAGGCTCTTTTTTAAGCTCTTTTACGGAATAGCTCCAGTTACGCTGGGGAAAAAGCAGGGCAAGCGTATCGAAAAGCTCCAGGTTTTCTTCCATTTCCGAAACGAATTCATTCATTCTCCGGTATATCCCTTCCATTACTCTTTCAAGAAACTCCTGATACCCATCTTTCTGCATGAAATCCAGGACAGCTTCCACAAGGGCAAGTTCTTCGGAATTTCTTACCTCCTGGTTATTCCTGCCTGAAAACTCCACTGATGTCAAATTTCCCCACATCAGGAGGGTTTCTTTCAGGATTTTTTCAAATTGGCTCAGGATCTCGTCCATCCCGGCGTTGAGCTCCTTAAGATATCCTGCACCTGAAACGCTGGTTGAAGAATCTGAAAAGCGTTCCAGTATCTCATAAACAAGAGGAAGGATGATTTTCAAGCCTGCAATTCCGGCTCCCCTGCTTTTTCTTGCAATTTTTCGGAGTTTGGGCCAGGGCCTTGAATTTCTAAGGGTAAGGAGGATTGGGTAAAAAGCTCCGAAATTCCCTATAAACCTTTCAGGGTCCTTTATCTCGTAAGGCTGCCCAAACAGGATCTCAAGGGTGAGGATTTCAGCTATTTTTTCTCGGACAAGGCGGGGCACAGTTCGAGGAAAAGCTATTGTGCTCCTGAGATCTCTTTCAAGTACGGCAGCCGTCTGATTCTGGAGAATAAGCGAATCCCGCAAACCCCTATTCTCTGGGATTTTATTCCCTGAAAAATGAGAGTAAGTTTTAGATGAGGCTGCATCCGGATTATTCGGGAAAATCTCAGAGCCTTGCATATTAAAACCTCGTTTAAATTAATTGGTTTTAAATTACCTGGTTTAAAGCTAAATGGTCTTAAATTACCTGATTTGAAGCTAACTGGTCCGGTTCCTTCATCTGAGCCTTAATCTTGAGCCAATCCCTTTCATAAAACTGTTGACACAGCTTCCCGAATCGGGCACGAGAGCGTCTTCCAATTCTTTTTTTCCTGCTCCTTCTTTTTTTCCTGTCCCTTTTACAGGCCGGGGTTCAGATTGTGCCTGCCTGCTCTGCAATCCAAGCATTGAACGGCTTTTTGAGATAAGGTCATTAAGCTCGGATAATTCAATATTTCTGGTGTCGTGCAGGAGAAGAGCTTCATTTCTGTCAAGGGTCGACAGCCAGATATTTGCTTCCATCAGGTTTTTGAGCAGTTCCCTCTCTTCTTCAAGCCTGTATTTTATGCGTTCCACTCGATCAGCTAGGTTTTTCAGTTCCTTTTCAAAAACTTCTTTCTGAGCCTGAGGCAGTGAGCTCGCTTTTCCAGCTGTTTCATGGAGTGAATCAATTTCCCTCACAAGATTGTCATAAGGATATATCCTCGAGGAGCCTTCCGTTTTAAGCGTATAGCTGTGATTCGGGTAAGAATTATGGTGAGTTTCTATTTCCTGCCTCAGCCGGAACTCTTCTCCGCAGCTGTCGCAGACAACTTTCACAGGAAGTTCGTTTTTCAGGGTCATGCTTACTGCAGCCTGCAGGTCTTCGGCTTCCTGGCTCAGTTTTTCCGTACTGATGCCGCCTGAGATTGCGAACTCGAAGACCGTTTTCCTTATTGTTTCCCGCTCTTCGGGCAGGCTCCAGAGCATGTGCTGAAGCAGGAGTACCATTGTCCTGTCCACGGTTGGGCATTCGCTGCTGCAGGCTGCAACCTTAAGCACCTGAATGACTTTTTTCCAGCGCCTGTCCGAGATTTCGATCTCCTGAAGCTGAAGGCTCTTTCGAAGTTCAGTTATGCTCATCTCAACGTCAGGGTCAACAGGCAGGTCTTTTGCGCGTTCTCGGAGTTCGTATATTGCGGAAATCCTGAGGCTTGCTGCAGGCTTGAACTCTTCAGGGCTCCTGAAAAGAAGGTCCCGGAAATTCTCCTCGTCCTGAATATAGGAAAGCCTGTACCTGAATAAAAAGCGGTCATAAAGAGCTTCAAGGCTCTCGTTTTCATCAGGAAACTCATTGGATGCTCCGAAAACCGAGAGCAGAGGCACGTCTACAAGCTCCCGCCCGTTATGGTATTTGTGTTCATTGAGGATAGTCAGGAGGCTGTTCAGGATAGCACTGCTCGCTTTAAATATCTCGTCCAGTAAAGCGATATGGGCAGTCGGGAGGCAGCCATCGATTTTCCGGCGGAACTCATCTTTTTCCAGTGCTTTTAAGGAAAGTGGGCCAAAGAGCTCTTCAGGGGTGGAAAAGCTTGTCAGGAGATAATTGAAAAAATTTCCGCCTTCGATTGACTGACAGATATTTTTCGCAAGCTGGGTTTTTGCCGTTCCAGGAGGCCCGAGGAAAAGGAGGTTTTCCCCGGACAGCACGGCAAGGAGAGAGCCATTGATCTCAGCTTCCCGTTCTTTAAAATAGTCCATAAATGCGGATTTTATCTCAAGAAGTTTTTCTTTCAGGGACAGACCTCCAGGTAAAAGGTGACAGTGGGATAAATCAGAATAAAATCAATTTACAGCCAGGTTTTAAATCTTTAGTTTGATTCTATTTTAAACCTTTCAATTGTATTTTATTTTGTAATTATTTGTAATTGAGAGAAATGATGAAATACTCCCATTTGACCGATA
>DADO01000010.1 GCA_002509325.1 Methanosarcina sp. UBA402
GGGTATAGTTTTGAGACAACCTGTCCCAATAAGTTTTGCATACATCTTTTATATTCCTTACGTAAATATAGTGCCCCATGCGCGATATCGTTATAATAGGGCATAAGGCAAAGACAAGCGGCGATTTTTCTTTAAATGACCTTCCAGGCTCTGCTGGAAGAATGGATATCCTCTGCCGCTGCGTGAGTTCTGCCCTTTTTCTATCTTTTGGAATGCGCAGGGATGTAAACGTACACCTGCTTCTTCTGGGAGAACCTGATCCTGGAAAAATAATCAGGTTTGAAGGGCTCCACCTTAGATACCTCAACCCGGACGAACGGAGCAGCGGCTCGCTTATCCAGAAAGCTCTTCAAAAGAATGCAACCGAACAGGATATCCGTTCAACTCCTGGTGTCTGGATTCGAAAGGGAGACCTTGGTTCTCTGCTCTCGAAATTTGAGGGCCGCACCCTGCTTTACCTGAGAGAGGATGGAGAAGATTTCAGGGCACTTGCCAGTGAAATCCGGGACCCGGTCTTCATCCTGGGAGACCATGCAGGAGTCACCGAAGAAGAGGAAGAACAGCTCCTTAAGGCAGGGGCGAAAATTATCTCGGTTGGCCCTCTTTCCCTTCATTCCAATCACTGCATCACCCTTATCCATAATGAGCTGGACAGAGCTGAAGCTGGAAGGGGAGAACTCTCCGGAGAAGCTGACCGAACGGTCGAGGATTGAGTTAAATCGAGGATTAAGTTAAATCCAGAAATTAGTTACGATCCGGACTAAAACGAAAACAAGAGTTGTTAAAATCCGGACTGAAATGAAAACAGGGATGGCTGAAATCGGGCTAAACTGAGAAACGGGGGCTGAACTGAAAACTGGATTGATATACGATCATTATTGGGATTCAGTTCCTGAGCTGTTTCAATACAAAAAGTTATATCCAATTTCCCTGTATCTGAATAGGAATTTACCCGGATATACTTACCCGGATATTTTGAGGCAATCGCTCTTCAGTATTTTAAGTCAACCCCTTATTAAGTCAACCCCCCCTTATCCAGCACTTATCTCTAATTTACGGATTATCCCTAACCTGCTGATCATTCACTCAGGTCTATTTCCCGAATAAAGAGCATAAAGAATGTGAAAGAAAATGGATATATTTGAAATTTCAAAGAAGATTCTGCACGAAGGTCCTGTATGTGACAACTGCCTGGGCCGTCAGTTTGCAAAGCTTTCCACTGGGCTGAGCAATAGAGAACGCGGGCAAGCCTTGAAACTCGCCTTGGTTCTGGAAGGAGATCGAATTTATAAAACTGAAGACGATGATTCTCTTCTTAAGGAGCTTGCCCTTTGCAGTATATTTGCAAGGAAGGCGCTTGGAATTGGGGGTGAAGACGAACAGTGCTGGGTTTGCCTTGACCAGTTCAAAAGACTGGATGAATGGGCTGATGAAGCCACAAAAGCCCTTGAAGGCCTTGAGTTTTCAACCTTTCTTGTGGGCACAAAAGTCAGTGGGCTTTTGAGTGAAAACGAAGAGATCCTCTGGGCTGAGATCGGGACTGCGTATGCCGAACAGCTTAAGACCGAACTTAACAGGGAAGTGGGCAAACGGATAGCCGAAAGAATTAAGAAAGATGTGGATTTTGAAAACCCTGACATTACAATTACCCTTGACCTTGCAAAGAACAAACTTGAACTTCAGGTCCGCTCAGTATATATTTTGGGTCGGTACCGCAAACTGGTAAGAGGAATTCCCCAGACCCGCTGGCCGTGCAGGAAATGTAAGGGCAAAGGCTGTAAAAACTGCGATTTCACAGGGAAACAATACCAAGAATCTGTGGATGAATTTATAAAAGGCCCTGTAGTTGAAGCATTCCTGGCAACAGATACGGCTTTTCATGGTTCGGGTCGAGAAGACATCGACGCTCTGATGCTGGGCAGCGGCAGGCCTTTTATAGTAGAAGCAAAGTCCCCTAAAAGGCGCAGCACAGACCTTGAAGCTCTCATGAGAAATATTAACGAAAAAGCTGCCGGAAAAGTTGAAGTAAGAGAGCTTGCTTTCACTGAGAAAAATCAGATTGAGACCCTGAAGAGCTCAAAGGCGGATAAAACTTATAAGCTTAAAGTTACATTTAAAGAGCCTGTTTCGGAGGAAAAGCTTAAATCCAGCCTTGAGGCTTTAAACGGCGCAGAGATATTCCAGCAGACTCCAAGGCGTGTGGTTCACAGGCGGGCTGACCTTGTCAGAAAAAGGCGAGTGCACAGCATTAAGCTTGAGAAACTGACAGATGAGGGTTACGCTTACATAACAGTAAGCTGCGAAGGCGGGCTGTATGTAAAAGAGCTGATTTCCGGAGATGAGGGCAGGACAAACCCGAGCCTTAGCGGGCTTTTAGGTATCCCTGTGCTCGTGGAAGACCTTGACGTGATCAATGTCGATATTTAAGTTCGTGTCGATATTTAAGTTCAGTTTGAACAGTTAAGTTCAGTTTGAACAGATTTGTTCAAATTGACTCAGCTTTATTTAATAAGTCAGGATTATTTAATAAGTCAGGTCAGGTATAAACATTGGCTGGCTGAACGTTTTATTTAAATAATATCCATCTTATCTAGAGAAAAACTGTATTATATCATAGATATCATAGAAAAATTAATCGAGCATTCTAAGGAGGAACATGCGATGACAAACTCCCACGGTGAAAAACGCTGCACAAGGTACAAGTTACAGAAGACAGTTCGTGAAAGAGGAATATCCCCTGTAAGCAAAGCAATTCAGGAATTCGAAGAAGGGCAGATGGTCCACATTGACATTGACCCAAGCGTTCAGAAAGGCATGCCCAATCCAAAGTTCCAGGGTTCTACTGGAAAAGTAATCGGACAGCGCGGCCGTTCATATGTTCTTGAGGTCCGCAACGGAAATGCTATGAAGGAAGTTATTTCCCGTCCTCAGCACCTTAAACCCCAGAAATAATAATTCCCTTTCCAGGCAGTTAGGTTTTACAACCTAACCCCCTTTTATCTTAAGTTTACAGTATGCAGGCTTTTACCGGAGGTCTGGGCTCCTGCCCAGGATTTTCGGAAATTTGCAAGAGCAACCAGCCTGTAATAAATTATAAGAAACTTAATGTCCCCTGGAAAACCTCTAAAAGGCTAGAGGGGATTTGAAGAAACTGCTTTTAAAAATCTCGTCTCTCGTTCCTATATGGGAATATCTATAATTATATATCGTTTGTAGACATATACCTGAGCCAAATCAGGATAAATTATTCGGGATAATTTCAGATCATTATTAAATATGATCGAATTTCGTGCTTCAAATATGATCGAATTTCGTGCTTAACGACAATCTGATAAGGCCTGGTGCGCTGCAAAGGATGCACAATTCTGAGGTTAATTCAGATTTTCGGATACTGACAGATACTGACAGGCAGAAATTTCCCAGCAGCCAGGAATTTCTGGAAAATTGAAGAGTAATTAGAAAAGATTATTCAGCAGGGAATGACAACTAATTACAGTTTTACTAATTACAGTTTTTAAGTGAAAAAGAGTGTATTCTAATGATAGTTAAGGAAGTCCTCAGTGAAGAATTATTGACCCTGGCCGAAGTCAGAGAACTACTTTCCAAGATCGTTGAAGAGCGCAGAGAGAAAGGGCTTGAAGTAGGATACGGATTCAGAAAAGCTCTGCACCATGCTGATCAGTTCGCAAAAATCAGCGGAGAAGAATCAAGAGAACTGATTAACAAACTGCTAGAACTCGAAAAAATGAAGCCTACAATCGCGGTCAGGATCGCAGATATTCTGCCTCAGTCCAGGGACGAGATCCGATCAATCTACGCTAAAGAAAAATATACCCTGAGCAATGAGGAACTGGACCAGATTCTTGATTATGTGCTGGAAGCTATTAAGTAAAATTGAGATGCAAAAAGAATAAGCTATATAGCAGTTTTCATCTTGTTATTTATAGGGAAGTATCCGGAACTTATAGAGTACTTTAAAGTATCAGGAAGTATCCTGACCTGAATTCAAATACAGAGGGCTCGTTGGGTTGTGAAGACGTTGAGCCCGGGGATACCGATTACAGGGTAGTCTAAAGTTTTACAGAACACTAATAATTTATGAATAATCGACAGGTCCGATTTATGTAATAAGTCCCGAATCAGATAGAAATAAGCCGGGTATAATCAGGACCAGTCATGCCCTGAAGATAGATCCCCATATGAAATTTTATTTATTGATAGGATGGGTGCTGATGAGAGTAGAGAAGTCGCAATCAGGTAGACCGTACGCTGGCAGATCAGCTGCTGAAAAACCTTATTATGGCGGCGGAAGGCGTCCGACAGGCAAACCGCAATATGATAGGCAGTCAGAAAGAGCACCACGCTCATCCAGAAGATCTCTGGAAAGCTCACAGGAAAGAGAGGAATATGCATGGGTTTTAGACTACCTTCCCTACGGGAAGTCAGTTGACGGTATTGCTTCATTTCAGCAGAAACCTCTTGTCCAGGCTGTCGGAGATAAAAAATTTACCCTTATGGAGCTTGTTCCAAAAAACGGCGTGGTCCCTGAGATTCAGTCAAGAGTTTATATAGGGCCGGGAGATCGAAACGAAATAGATCATGTAAAGCAAAGGATAGGCTATTCTGACCTTACAACTGGAGCTAATCTGGAGCTGCCTTTTATCCTTGAAGCCTGTGTCAGGTATCAGGAAGCGCGCTTCGTAAAATTTTTCAACGCCGCACATCCCATTACTACCCGCCTGCATATGCTTGACCTCCTGCCAGGGATTGGCAAAAAAATTCTGTGGGCTATAATTGATGAACGTAAAAAAGGAGACTTCAAGAGTTTCCAGGATATCCGGGAGAGAATTCCAAGCCTGTATGACCCGGTTAAAGTCATTACCAGCAGAATTGAAGAAGAACTTAAGGATGATTTCATCAAGTACAGGCTATTTACAACTCCACCGCGCCGCCAGAAAGCTGGCTGAGATGTAAATTCTTCCTTTTCTATTTTTTTCTAATAATGCTTTGACTTTTAAATCTGTGATCGGCAAATAGATTCAAAAATTAAGTTTTGTGAATCTTTTGGAATCGCAATACTAGATTTGCTCAGGAGGTTTCAACTCTGGTTCGTTTTCTTCTTAAAAAATATAATGTGAAAGGAGGCACTTTTGATCAGCATTTCCTTATTGATTCAGGCTACCTGGATAGAATCGTGGCTGCTGCTGATCTGAGGCCTGAGGATGTTGTTCTTGAAATAGGTGCAGGTGTCGGAAACCTTACTGAAAGGCTTGCCAGGAAAGCAAAAAAAGTAATTGCAATTGAACTTGATCCAGCTCTGATCAGGGTGCTACACGACCGTTTTGATGAGGTCGAAAACATCGAAATCATTGCCGGAGATGCCCTGAAAGTTGATTTCCCGGAATTCAACAAGGTTGTTTCAAACCTTCCCTATTCCATCTCTTCTGAAATAACCTTCAAGCTCCTTCGCCATAAATTCAAACTTGGCATTCTCATGTACCAGTATGAGTTTGCAGCCCGGATGGTCTCCCTGCCAAACAGCAAGGATTATTCACGTCTTACGGTCGATACCTGTTATTTTGCGGATGCCTCTATTTTGATGAAAGTTCCAAAAACCGCTTTTCAGCCGGTGCCTGAGGTGGATTCTGCAGTAGTCAAACTTGTTCCCCGCCCTGCACCCTTCGAAATCAAAGACCAGGTTTTTTTCATGGACTTTGTAGCTGCAGTCTTCAGCCAGCGCCGGAAAAAATTGAAAAATGCAATCCTGAATACTAACCATATGCTTAAAATTCCCGATATTAAAGAAGTGATTGCCCAGCTGCCAGCGGATTTGTTAAGCAAGCGCGCTGAAAACCTGAGTCCTGAAGAGCTTGCACAGGTTGCAAATCAGATAATTGACTTAAAAAAGTCAGATCTCGCAAAAGAAACAGAAGGAAAATAAAGAGCTCAAGCTTATGGTTGAAATCCAGTATAGAAACGCCAGGATCAAGCTCGGGGACACAGACCTTGTCTACGAGCCTGCTGAAGACTCTTTCTTACTTGCCGATGCAGCCCTTAAAGAAGCAAAACCTGGCATGCGCATCCTTGAAATCGGGGCAGGCTCAGGTTTTGTGTCGGCTGTACTCCTCGCAAACCTGAAAGACATCAGCCTGGTCGCTACGGAAATCAACCCTCATGCCGCCCGCTGTGCGAAAGCAAATGCTGTTGAGGTTATCCGTACCGACCTTTTCAAAGGGATAAAACCCCGACACCTTGAAAGCCTTTTTGACCTTATTCTCTTCAACCCGCCCTATCTTCCCACATCGAAGGAAGAAAAGGTTCCTGGCTGGCTGAACTATGCTTTTGACGGCGGGATAAGCGGGAGAGAAACTATGGGCCGGTTTCTGGATGATGTGAGGGATTATCTCAAGCCCGGTGGAGAAATTCTTGTGCTTATCTCTTCCATTACCGGGCTGGATGTCGTTAAAGAAAAAATGGAGAAATCAGGGTTTAAGGCTGAAGTTGTGGCAAAGAAAAAGGTTTCTTTTGAGGAGTTGATGGTTGTAAGGGGAAAACTCCTGTGAATATATGGAAAACTATTTTCAAAATTATACTCTTTTACTGATTAAGCTTTAAAATGGGTTCTCAAAACTTTCTTCGTTTGTTAATTCAGCAGTAATTTCTTGTTTTATGGCATAAATCAACATTAAATTCTCGTATTATGGCATCCGCAAAGAGCTTATAGTCTTATTTTAGGGGTTTTAATCCCAAGTTCTATATTCTATGAATTTAATTACCCTCTCGAAAATTTAGTTAAAACTGGAAGATCGTAAACGCTTTTAACTTGAAGGCGTTTGCATGGATTAACTGGAGATAAAAACTGGATGTATTATGATGAAGCCGCAGATGCGGTTCTAAAGACCCTGAACACGTCCGAAGAAGCGGGGCTGAGTTCGGGAGAAGCGGAAAAAAGGCTTGAAAAATACGGAAAAAACGAACTTCAAGAAGAAGAAAAGGCTTCGGTTGTAAAGCTTTTTCTTTCCCAGTTCAAGAGTTTCCTAATTCTGATTTTGATGGCTGCAGCACTAGTTTCCGGTTTTCTCGGAGAGCTTGTTGATGCTTTTGTGATCCTGTTTACAGTGGTCCTTGCTGGAGTGCTAGGTTTTGTTCAGGAGTACAGGGCAGAAGAGTCAATTAAACTTTTGAAATCATTAACAAGCCCCGAAGCTCTGATTGTAAGGGACGGGAAAGAGGTAAAAGTCCTTTCTTCCCTGCTTGTCCCGGGCGATATTTTGCTTTTGCAGGCGGGAGACCGGATTCCTGCGGATGCGAGACTTCTTGAGGCTCTCTCCCTGAAGGTAGACGAATCCTCCCTTACTGGAGAATCCGTTCCTGTAGAAAAGAGCACCACTATTTTCCCTCCCGAAACCCCTCAGCCTGACAGGAAAAACATGGTTTATACAGGAACCTCAGTCACCTACGGCAGGGGAAAGGCTGTTATTACGGCAACAGGCATGAGTACGGCTTTCGGGAAGCTGGCAGGGCTTCTGGGAGAAATCGAAAGGGAGAAAACCCCCCTTCAAGAGAAACTTGACCAGTTTGGGCGCTGGCTCGGGACTGCAACCCTTATAGTTGTGGCTTTTGTAGCTATACTTGGGATCTTCCAGGGCTTCGATCCTTTTGAGATGTTTCTCTGGGGAGTTGCCCTTGCTGTTGCGGCAATTCCGGAAGCTCTCCCCGCGGTCGTGACAGTCGGGCTTGCCCTCGGTGTCCGAAGAATGATAAAGAGGCATGCCCTTATAAGAAAACTGCCGTCGGTAGAAACACTTGGCTCAACTAACATAATCTGTACCGACAAGACCGGGACACTTACTCAGAACAAGATGATTGTTGAAAAGGTGTACGTAAACGGAGCCCTCTTAAATGTTACAGGCGAAGGATACAAGCCCAAAGGAGATTTCTTCAGAGGAGACACGCCTGTTTCTAAGGATATGCATCTTCATAGACTGCTGGTTACAGGAACCCTCTGTAACGATGCAGGATTGGTTGAAAAAGAAGGTAAATGGGATATTATAGGCGACCCTACCGAAGGGGCTCTCGTAGTCGCCGCAGCTAAAGGAAGCCTCTGGAAAAATGCCCTTGAGGAGAAACACGAGCGTAAGGGGGAAGTTCCCTTCTCTTCCGAAAGGAAGATGATGACTACCCTGAACACATCCGAAGATGGGCTGTATGCGCATTCCAAAGGAGCTCCTGAGGTTATCCTTGCCTCCTGTACGAAAATTCTCCTTGAAGGACATGAGGAAGAGTTAACCCTTGAAAGAAAGCAGGAAGCCCTGAGCGTCGTAAACGACCTGGCAAACCAGACCCTCAGGGTTATGGGGTTTGCCTACCGCAAGGTTCCAGAAGATATCCTTCCTGAAGAAGCTGAAAAAGAAATGGTTTTTGCAGGGCTTACGGGTATGCGCGATCCTCCAAGAGAGGAGGTAAAGGTTGCAATTTCTACCTGTACCAGTGCAGGAATTAAGACTGTAATGATTACAGGCGACCACAAGACCACGGCTTTTGCGATTGCAAGAGAACTTGGAATTTTCCGGGAAGGAGATCTTGTTCTTACAGGCACCGAATTGGAAGCCCTTAATGACAAAGAGTTTGAAGAAATCGTGGAGAAGGTCTCGGTTTACGCAAGGGTTTATCCCGAACATAAGCTGAGAGTGGTTGAAGCTCTCAAGAAAAAGGGCCATATAGTTGCAATGACCGGAGACGGGGTAAATGATGCTCCTGCCCTGAAAGCCGCAGATATGGGCATTGCGATGGGCATAACAGGCACAGATGTCAGCAAGGAAGCCTCAAGCATGATCCTGACCGATGACAATTTTGCATCCATTGTGTCAGCAGTCGAAGAGGGTCGGAATATCTTTAAAAATATTAAAAATTTTATTGCCTACGGCCTTACCTGTCACATAGGGCTGGTTCTCATCGTCCTTGTTGGGGTGCTTGCCTGGCAGATACTGCCTGTCATTGCGGTCCAGATCCTCTGGATTAACCTGATTACTGACGGGTTGCCTCCAATGGCGCTCTCCCTGGAAGCTCCTGACAGGGGGCTTATGAAGCAGAGACCAACTAAATCAAAAGAAGGGCTGGTTTCTAAGAAAATGATTGTAGCAAGTCTTGGATTAGGGCTTTTGATTGCAATCCAGTCTCTTGGGGTCCTTTACTGGGCTCTCAACAACGGAGTATCCCTTCCAAAGATCCAAACTCTGATCTTTACCCTGGTGGTTATTTCTCTGATGTTCAACGCCTTTAATTGGCGCTCGGACAGGTATTCGGTCTTCTCCCTGGGAGTCTTTACCAACAGGGCCCTTATCTATGCCGTATTGAGCACTGTGCTCCTGCAGCTTGCTGCAATTTACGTGCCTTTTATGCAAACGGCCTTCAGGACTGTCCCCCTCTCACTATCCGACTGGGTGATGATCATTCCGCTGGCGTCGACTACACTTATAGCTATGGAATTTGCGAAATATCTGGAATGGAGGAGCCACAGGTAAAATCAAATAGAACTCAGTCGAAGTCAAATAGAACTCAGTCGAAGTCAAGGAATTGGATTTGCTCTCAAGCATATCCAGTTTCATTTTCTTTAGAAGTAGTAGGTTTTTTATTCCTTTGACTTCTTCTCTTAACAGTCAAAAAATACTTTCCTGTACTTTTTACAGTTGACTAACTGCTCTCCTTGACAAGACTAAAAGAATACAGGTTTAAAGTATGCTAAAACCGTTGCCAGTATAGGAATACAGGAAACACCAAACAGAGCTAAATATACTAAGTAAAAATTCTCCTGTAATCATATATAGAACAAAAAACAATAATTATGAACAATATGACCCCAGTAAATAGGGAAAACTCAACTTGCCCGGAATTTTGTCCGGGTTTTATCATAGGCATTGAACCGCCAGCCAACAGAACGGAAAAAGCGTTCTGGTTTATTTTTCGGGGTCGCGAGATTCTCCTCAAGCTTAATAAAAATCCTGGGGTAATTCCAAAACTGCTGGATTTTGGAGAACTCGGACTTTCGGGGATAAGGGAACAGTACCTTGGAGCGCTTGAAGGAACTCACTGCTATTCCGTGGAGCTTCCCGGAGATACACAGGCGCCTGACGGCATGAATTTTGTTGATCTCAGGCATGCGTATTCGGAAATGAGTGAGCAGTGCTTTGAGCTTGTGAATAAAGCAGTCCAGGTCATGGAGTGGGACAGGACGAACCAGTTTTGCAGCCGATGTGGGACAAAAACCCTGCGAAAACCCGAAGAAAGGGGAAAGGAATGTCCTGACTGCGGAGAGCTTTTCTATCCGAGAATCTCGCCTGCCGTGATCGTACTTATTCGGAAAGGAAAAGAGATCCTACTTGCAAGGTCCCCGAATTTTCCGCCAGACCTGTACAGTTTGATAGCTGGTTTTGTTGAGCCCGGAGAATCAGCTGAAGCTGCTGTTATCAGGGAAATCAGGGAAGAAGTGGGAATCGAGGTTAAGAATATTATTTATTTCGGAACACAGGCATGGCCGTTCCCGAATTCTCTTATGATCGGGTTTACTGCGGAGTACGATTCAGGGGATATCCAGCCTGATGGGTTCGAAATTGAGGATGCAAAATGGTTTTCGGTTGAAAACCTGCCTGCCCTGCCTGGAAAAATCAGTATTGCCAGAAAGCTGATTGATAATTTCCTTAAAGAAGAAGGGCTGGAAGTTTAAAGCCAGATTGATAATTTAATTCAGAATTTTATTCTTCCCGTTCTACCTTTTTTAATTCTTTTTATCATTCTCACGATGTTCATCGGACTTGCTGTAACAGCATTATTTAAGGTAGTAAATGTTCCCATGCAGGATACGATTGAGAAGTTTGTACAACTGGCAACCGTAACGACAGAAAATCAAAAAGAACATTTTTCGGGACCTGTAGAAAACGATGTCTATCAATTCTCTGCCCTGCCGTGGATAACATTTACGCATATTCATACACAGATTTTTTAGGTGTGAAGGGTAGGATATGAAGAGGCTGGCGCTGTCGAGCTGTCTTTTCTATTTTCGGGATAAAAAGAGATAAGGTAGCTATTTTTAATTGAGTGTAGATGCTCTGGTTAGTTAGAAATTTATTCTATGGACTTGGCGTGGGGACGTCTTTGCTTGCAGTGGTGCGTGCCAGCGCAACTTTGATTGGATCTATCGTTTCCGCAGATAGGCTATAAAGAAATCCAGTTTTAAGAGACAAATTACGCGATAAGTATGTAGTCAAAGAAATTGAAATGGAAGCACTCGAAATCGCTAATGTGACATGGAATAATGAGATTGGTTATCTGGTAGTAAGAAGCATCTGTAATTATTCTGATTCCCATAAAATGATGATTGTTAACAGTATGTGGCTGTTGTTGCTTCGTTTTATACTAGGGCTTTGATTGAATCGATGCCCTAATTTCACCTTCCTCACACTAGTTGCACGATCGTAACGGGCTTCAAAGCTTTTTCAGGATAATTATATTAGGAGAGCTTTTTTGAACCGAATGAGAGTAAATAGATTTCCTATCTTACTTGAGTAAGAAAACAAGGATAAAACATAAAAAAACTGTTTTAAGCATTAATATGCACACAAATAGAAACTGTTTTAAGCATTAATATTCATACAAATTTCTGGTATCAGTCAGTTGGTAGATCAAGAAGAACTTCACAATCAGTGTCTTATTGATGATTCTGAGAGCGTACAAGGCGATAGGGCAATTAAAATATAATTTTTCATCCCTGCGAAACATGAGAATGAAAAATTTCCTAATTGTGAAGATTTTCAATGATTCTGTACAAATGCCATATTTTTTGCAACAGAAATAAAAAATAAAACCAAAGGGGACAGAGCAAATTTTACAGAAATTAAGACATACTGCCTTCTCATCGATAATGACAAGTCTTTCTCAATGATAAATCCGCTTATATGTGTTTCATAATAGAAAGGAAGATGGAGGAAATGGATCAACAGAAATATATCATCACTTTCAAGGGAGTTTCTCTCTCCGATGAACAGCACTACGCAGAGGAACTCCAAGAAGCCCTACTGGATGCTACACCCGATATTACTGTGCAAAGAAGACGAGCAGATCCTCTCACTCAGGATTTCGGTACGACCCTCATTCTTATTTTAGGAGCGCCTTCTGTGGTTGCCGTTGTCAATGCTGTAAGAGATTGGCTCATACGTCGTAACAGTGCCTCCTTGACGTTTAAAACTGATGATAGAGAATTGACTGTCCACGGGATTAGTAGTAAGAATGCAGCCGAATTAGCTCAATTCCTGGTTGGAAAGAGATAAGGAGCATATTCCTTATGGAAGCAGCAGATCCGTCTCCCCAAACGACCTTATTGATTCTCCTTGGAGCCAGCGAGTGGCCACAGTTCCCTGAATTTCAGGGCTCAAAAGCGTTCGCTAATGCGGTACAAAGGATGAAAGCCTATTTTATTAACCCTCAACAGTTTGGGCTGCCTGCTGAGAATTTACTCGATCTCTTCGATTCTGAGAAAAATGCTGATGAATTGGACGTGGAAATTAGCCAGTTCCTCGAGCGACGCTTGATCGACATGAAGAAAGCAGGAAATCCTGCCAGAGATGTGCTCCTGTATTTTGTCGGACACGGAGGCTTCGTTGGATGCGACTCCGACTTTTACTTAGCGATTCGCCGTACACGGATAGGCAATCCTCGGTCTTCTGGACTGCATGTGACGGCACTGGCCTATACGCTCAAAGAGCGCGCACGTTTTCTGCGACGCATCGTCATTTTGGATTGCTGTTTTGCTGCGGCCGCGTTTTCAGCCTTTGAAGGGGGTCCCGATGGGGTGGCCATTGAAAAAGCCAAGGCGGCGTTTCAGGTGGGGTACAAAACTGTCGGAAAACCGACAAAAGGGACGACCTTGCTCTGTTCCTCTAGCCAAAAGTCCCCTTCTCGGCTCCTGCCCGATGGCAGCTCTACTATGTTCACCAAGGCCTTTTTGGATGCACTCGCCCAAGGAACAAAATCTCCACACTATCTTTTGACCTTGCGTGACGTGAAGAACGTCACAGCAGACCTCCTAATGGATATACCGGATGCTCCCAAGCCTGTTGTGCTTTCTCCTGATCAAAGTGAAGGGGATGTGGCAGATCTCCCCTTTTTTCCGAATCCTTGTGCGCACATGCCTACAAGTTCATTTGAATTTTCAATCCAGCCAGGGGACATAACTTCGTTTAAGGCAGATGCGCTTGCCCTCAAGTACGCTCAGGGGTTCTATGGAACTGATAAGATTGTTGCATCTCTATTAAGCAACAAAGGTATAGATGTTAATACACTGCAACCCATTATTGGCGATTACCGCTATATAGAAACAAGAAATTGCATCCAAGCTGATCACGCCTTATTCATTGGAGTTCCACAGCTGTTTTACTTTAATTACCAGGATATTCAAAAATTCGCAGCACAAGTGCTACAAACTTTAGCAGGTATAGCACCTATTACCAGACATGTGGCAATGACAATTCACGGAGCTAACTGTGGACTGGATGAAATTGAAGCTTTTCTTGCACAATTCAAGGGATATCTTGATGCTCTCCAAAGTGGACAATTCCCACTAAACTTGGAAAAGATTACAATTATCGACAAAAATCTACAGAGGGTAGAACGCCTTCGTGAAGCTTTTGAAGAGAACTTTTCCCACGCTAACTTTATCTCCCAAACAAATGACAGATGGACTTATCGCCTAGATAAACAGCAGTTAAACATTAACTTTAGAAGTGATCAATGGTCTTCAAAGGTCAGTGAAAAAGCCGGAATAGCATCCAAAGTGAAACCATATGTGTTTGTTGCCATGCCATTCAAGAAAGATATGGATGATGTATTTTATTACGGGATACAGCAGCCTGCACGGGCTGCAGGTTTTATTTGTGAGCGCGTTGACCATGAAGCATTCACAGGTGATATTCTCGACCAAGTAAAGAGAAAAATTGAAAACGCAGCAGTGGTGATCGCTGAACTCACTGGAGCTAACCCCAATGTTTACCTTGAAGTTGGCTATGCTTGGGGAAAAGGACGACCTACGTTACTTCTTGCGAAGAACGAACAAGAGTTGTGTTTTGATGTTCAAGGTCAAAGATGCCTGCAATATGAGAGAATAAAAGACTTGGAAGATTCACTAAACAAAGAGCTAAACGATCTAAAATCAAAGGGACTTATATAAACATAGGCACTTATCAGAAAGCACCCAAAGGATATGTTCCATTGTAAGTGCGATTCAATTTGCATTTCACTTGTAGTGAATAATATCAGAAAGCACCCAAAGGATATGTTCCATCGTAAGTCGTTCGAAAATGCAGCGTTTAAAAGTGCTGGAAAATCAGAAAGCACCCAAAGGATATGTTCCATCGTAAGAGGGGTGGGATAAGTCGCCAAGGGATTTCACCCCTAGATCCTCTCAATAGGATAAGAGACAGCAGTTGCCTGCTTTCCCTCTCCAACGAACGGAGTGTAAAAATTTCCCTTTACTCCGCTCTGGAGCGTCTCTACCTTTTCAGGCGTCAGCCAGTTTGGCTGCTTTGCAAATTGAGATTGAAGGTTGCTGACAGCTTTTTTCTATCGTTCGAGAATACATCAAAACGATTCCTGATAAATTTGAATTTGTATTCACACCAAAACGTGCTTCATGGCTAAACATTGTTAAATGTTTTTTCAGTAAAATGGCGAGAAGCGTATTGAGAGGAATAAGAGTCGACTCAATAGATGAATTAAAATAAAGGATCGTCAATATGTAGATCAAATTAATGAAAAGCCAGTCATTTTTATATGGAATTATAAAATAGAAGAAAGGGACAAAATGCCCGGTGGGATTGTAATCTAAAACAAAGAGCAATTAATTAGGAATCGAAGCACTAGGTGCATCTGCATTTGTTGATGGTATTCATATTAGCAAACTTGCGGATAGATTGCAGATACCTGGATGAAGTGTAGAGTATAAGCATAATGGAAATTAGAATGTTTTAAGGGAAAAATTCGAAAGCAGTAGCAGTTATTTTTTTCAGACAATTTTGATTCCCAGAACCCGCGCAGCAAGTTCTATTGCTTGCCCGGCATTGACTATAGCTCCTTTGAGTTCATTGCGTGTATCGGATACTGTGATCCCATCAATGATACAATCCGATAAGTCGATGCCTTTAAGTAAGGTTTTAAAGAAATCCGCTCCTGTGAAATTAACCGCTTTCAGCATGGGCTTCTTTAACCGAATCTCGGATAAGAAGGCTTCCGTGAAATTGCAGCTCAAGTTTGACAGATTATACTAA
>DADO01000069.1:0-5372 GCA_002509325.1 Methanosarcina sp. UBA402
AAGTAATATGTTTGGAACAATTCGTATTTTAACCGAATCCAAATGAATTTATCTTTTACTACTTATTTTTTTGCTGTTTATTTTTACTACTGACTTTTTTATTGTATTTTGCTTAACGGCTTTTGCTTAACGGTCTTTGTTAGCAGAGCCCTTTAATTACTCAGATTTCTCGCTCTTTCCAAGCCTTTCTGCGACATCTGCAAAAGCGAAATTTGGCTTGACATCCGTTATTTTTATCCTGACTTTTTCTCCAACCCCAACGTCCTTTACGAAAACAACAAACCCTTCTATGAGTACTGCCCCGTCTCCGCTTGAGCCCAGCTTCTCGATATCCACTACGAATTCATATCCTCTACGGAGGGGCGCTGTAAGGAACCTCTTTCCGATAACATAGATTTCCGCACTCTGGGACCGTGACGCTTTTGGAGAATAAGCAGCTGTCCGGACAAAGTTTTCCCTTACCTTTTGCAGATAATCGTTAAACATGTCTCCCTGGAAGACCTTAACAACGAAATTTCCTTTGGGCTTGAGAATTTTTTTCGCACATTCGAGAGCCGAAGTCGCAAGCTCGATTGACCTTGCATGGTCATAAGACCAGTTCCCTGATAGGTTCGGGGCTGCATCACAGAGCACCACATCAGCACCTTTTGCCCCCACAATTTGAGTAATCTTTTTTATTGTAGAGTCTGCATTTATATCGCCCTGAATTATCTCGACTCCTTCGATAGGCTCGATTCTCTTCAGGTCCACGCCAAGGACTTTGCCTCCTGACAGTTCCTTTGCAACCTGGAGCCATCCACCTGGTGCTGCACCCAGATCAACAACCGAGTCTCCCCGCCTTATAATATTATGCTTTTCATTAATCTGTTTAAGCTTGAAGGAAGCCCTTGAACGGTACCCTTCTTCTTTTGCCTGACGATAATAGTAATCTCTCCTGTCTCTTGCCATTGCTAACCTTTCCTGCACTGAAAGCTGATATAGATTGCGCAAAAGTCGTTTTGCACAGATTGATTTAATCCTTTGTCAGTAAGACTAATCCTTATCAATAATATCCTGATATGTTGTTGTTCATTCACCAGCATTTACTAATCTGCTGTCACCACTAATTCTCTGACTTTATACTTCAATAACAGCATTCTTATTCTCATTCTTACACTCACTATCATCTACACTGAACAAAATTACAGAGCAAATAAGTACGATCATAGGTATCCATACTGCTTTAGCTCCAATAAGTGAGGTAAGCAGCCCTCCCAATATCGCTCCTGCTAGAAAAGAGAGGTTAACTTTGGAGAATTGGATAGCTTTCAGAGCCGATTCTTTATCTCTTTTTGTGAAAGCAATATAAGCTTTCTGTGTAGCTGAACGTAAGTTTCCCGTAATCATTGTTGTATTATACTCAGAACCAACCAGTTTGCGAAATGAAGATACCTGAACCGAACAAACAAATGAAACCGCAACGGTTACAATGATATTCGGGCTTGTGTAAGGTATAAAGCCTATGATAAAAAGGACTGCTATTTCAAGAATTAAAACTGCTCTTTCAGAGTCCTGTATAAACAATCGCATTGAAGGATTTTTAATCATCTCAGCAACCACTACTCCGACAATAAATGCCAGAATAGGTACTGCGTGAAGCACTGCTTTCCCCCATTCTCCCGTTGCAGCTTCTATGCCCATAAGCACGAAATTCCCAGTCTGAGAATTGGCGAAAACCCAGCCTCTCCCTACAAACGTATAAGCATCAAGAAATCCTCCCACAATTGCAAGAAGTATTCCAAACTCCACAGATTCAGAGGTAAAATTCTATAATTGACTTTTTTTATTTTTAGGTATTTGCATCTTTATCATTTTAAATTCAAAGAACTTTATTTTATTCAGAAAACTTTATTTTATTCAAAGACTTTATTTTATTCAAAGGCTTTATTTAACTGTAGCGAACTTCAACATTTTCGTAAAATGGAAAACCAAGTCTGTTTCCATATTTTAAAAACGCGATTGTCAAATAAACCCTAACTCTACTTATATATTTTTTTAAATTTTGGCTGACTGGATAACAAACTCACCTTTATTGATTAAAACAGAAAACATTATTGATTAAAACAGAAAACATTAGTAAATTTTAGTTTTGCTTCTCGTTTTCCCTTCATAATAATACACATTCGTCTTAATATATATTCCTCACTGAATAATATGGGAGTATCCGGTTTTTGTAGGAAAAAATGCGAATTTTGCAGCAAATGCACTCAGTGCTTCACAGCAGATACCTTCTGGAGCTTAAAACCGCTCTAAGGATTTCCTCTCCGCCTGTTTTTTCAACTCTGATGTCAGATGGTTTCTCAATAATCTCAAGGTCAAAGGGCAGAAGCTTCTTGATTTCTCCAATTAGCTGAAAATCCCCGCTTAGAAAGACAAAGCCAATAGACCTGTTTTCTTCGAGAACCTTATCCAAAGCCTCAATGACTTTGTCCATGTGGTGCGCAATATCCTCTTCCCTGAGTCTTTCGAAGCGGCGCTGGCTAAAGCCTCCTTTGCTGTGTTTTTCCTTTACACTGCTTCGGATAAGCTCCTCAGTGTCGAAAAATTTCGCATCTGGAGTAAAACCTATGAAGGATTCACCTGCATGCAGGACAAGGACAATCGTGCGGTAATCTTTACTCAAAGTCTCTTCAAGCAAAGAGACTTCAAAATTATGCCCAAGCTGCCAGGCAGGGGAAGTAATCGGAACAGGAGGAGCTATAGCTTCGCAGACCATCCTGTGAAGATCATAGAAAAACACAAGGCCGGTTTCAGAGTCAAGCCTGTCAAGAAGCGTACGGGTTTCCTCTTCTACGCGCTCAAGAACCATTTCGCTCAGCACGTTTGAGAGGCGAGTGTCTGGGGGGAGGTAAGCAGTTAGCAGGTCGTCTGAAGGGGCGTGAAAAGATTTGAGTTTCGAAAGATAAGCCTGAACAGCTTGCTGGCTCAGGTTTTCAATTCCGCGAAACTGCAGCTTTTCCTCGGATTCAGTCCTGATGGTTTCGAGCTTATATGAAAGGGTCTGGGTTCGAACACGTTCATAATTTAAAAGGGCTTCAGCTTCCTGCCTGTCCGCAACTGCTTGCCTTGCCAGACTCTCTCGCTTTTCAAGCTGGATTTTTGCACTCCGCAGGTCGAGCTCCAGTTTAATGATCTTTGAGTTGAGATGGTCGATCTCAAGCTCGAGCTGCTCTTTTCCTGAAAATTTCCCTATTAATTTACTTAAGCCCTTTTTGGTAACTTCAGCGGCTTCTGTGGCTTCTTTTTTTGATATTTTGTCGTTCATCTACTCCCTTCCGACCATCTCACACTTCAATAATTTTGCATATTACGGTTTATAGTATAGTCTAAAACTATAATTATAGTCCATAAAATTGCAATTACAGTTAACTATACTTCTTGTTATAGTCTATTGTGGCTTGTTTGATAATTTATTACAATTTATGTTATTATTATTATTATTATTATTATTATTATTATTATTTATTACTGAGTCTGTCCCAAAACTCGAGATTGCATCTCTAAATTTTCGAATTCCAAATGACAAATTGAGTTTCCGACCATGAAAATGATTCTGAGACTTTTATGAATGTGAGAATAAAATGGGTTTTGGGATGGGCTCACTTACTAAGGATTATGCAAATTTATGCTGGCTCAAGTTATATTACACTGGTATTACACTGGTTTAAGTTGCAGCCCACTTGGTTAATATATCCTGCTTGTCAATGAAATAAAGCTTTTCTATAAAGTTCTCTATGAGTTCTAATCCTTCGTAAGCTCTAATCCTTCGTATTTCGAAAGTTTTAAGAATATCATATTGAATGTCACTTTGCTTTATGGAGCATTTTCTGAAAAGCAAAGCCGATTTGAGAGTCATTATCTGGCTTATTATTAACCTTATAGATCACTCCGGTGCCTGAATGAATACATTATTGAAAGACTTTCAATATCAGACGGGCAAGATGAACCCAAAACAGAACGAACCAGAAAAATCCCGGTCAAAAAGAACCGAACCGAGTAGATTAAATGGATAAACAGAAATGGCAAAAGGTCGCCAGGTCCGGAGCCGAAAAGTTCCATCCCACGCTCTGGATCGAGGGCCAGAAGAGCTCTTCCCTTGCCGGAAAAACCATAGTTCTTGGCGTTACAGGGAGCATTGGGGCGGTAAGAACCGTCGAGCTTGCAAGGGAACTGATAAGAAACGGAGCTGAAGTCCATGCTGTTATGACAGAGGCTGCCACGCGTATCCTGCACCCTGATGCCCTGCATTATGCTACCGGAAACCCTGCAATTATCGAACTTGGAGGCAGGGTTGAGCATGTGGAGTTCTGCGGGCTCAAGGGCAGGGCAGACCTTCTTCTCATAGCCCCTGCAACAGCAAACACTATTGGAAAAATCGCATATGGGATAGACGATACCCCTGTCACCTCTTTTGCAACAACTGCCCTTGGTTCTGGCGTGCCTGTGATGGTTGTTCCTGCAATGCACGAATCAATGTTCAGGCACCCGGCTGTAGCTGAGAACCTGGTAAAATTAAAGAGCTGGGGAATCTCGGTTGTGGGTCCCAGGCTGGAAGAAGGCATTGCAAAAATTGCAGCAAACGAGGAAATCGTGCTTGAAGTAGAAAGGGCTCTTGGAAACAAAGCCCTTGAAAACCGGAAGGTAATTATCACGAGCGGCTCCACTGCCGAAAGCCTGGACCCTATCCGGATCCTGACGAACCGGGCTTCAGGTAAAACCGGCAGGGAACTTGCCCTGGAAGCTTACCGGAATGGAGCTGATGTAACCCTTGTTCATCGGGACAAGCTTGGGTTTGCAGGGATCAGGGAGATTTTTGCAGAGAGTGCCGCTGAAATGACTGATGCTGTGCTCTCAGAACTTGAGAAAGGGTATGATATCCTTATCAGTTCGGCAGCAATTGCAGATTATACAGCCGAGCCTTCTCCCCAAAAGATCAAGTCGGGAGGAGAACTGGTCTTGAGATTGAAACCTACCCGCAAACTGATAAAAGAATGCCGCGAAAAATCCCCCGACCTTATAATAGTAGGTTTCAAAGCTGAAACCGGGGTTGAAACCAATGAGCTCATCAGAAGGGCAGCTTCAACCCTTAAAGCGTCAAAACTGGACCTTATTGTTGCAAACGATGTTGGAAAAGGCGGAATGGGTACAGAGGAAAATGAACTTTATCTTATAGGAAGGGGAAAAGGCGAACTCAGGCATATAAGCGGAAATAAACGCAAACTTGCAGCCTGTATTCTTGAAGAGGTAGCTGGACTTTTAAAGTGAAACATCTCCTAAAATAAGAAAATTCTCTGACTTGTTGACTTGTGTTGAAATTGACAAAATTGAAATTG
>DADO01000069.1:5676-8803 GCA_002509325.1 Methanosarcina sp. UBA402
TGACAAAATTGAAATTGACAAAATATTCCAGAGTATTCCACAAAAATCTGAAACATTCTGCAAAGTATTCTGCAAAAAGGAACGAACTTTGAAAAATGATTGAAATGGTAAAAGGCGTTTTCTATGCATACAAATGAGAGTGAAGGAGCAGACATTTTGGCAAAAGCCTATGCTCCGGGACACATCACAGGTTTTTTCCAGATCCACAACCATGAAAATCCTCATCGCAAGGGCTCTACAGGCTGCGGAATTGTCCTGAATGGAGGCGTTGCCACCGAAGTAATGGTCGGGAAATCCGTAGAAAAAACCGAAGTCTTCCTTAATGGAAAAAAGGTTGAAGGCAGAACTACCCGAACAGTCGCAGAGATGATGACTGATGTGCCTGTTAGAATAAGGGGCTCGGCAGAAATCCCGACCGGATGCGGGTTCGGAGCCTCAGGTGCAGGAGCTTTAGGGACAGCCTACGCCCTGAACAGTGCACTTTCCCTGAACCAGACTGCAAAAAGCCTGACCGAGTATGCCCATGTGGCTGAAGTTGTCAACTGCAGCGGACTTGGGGATATTGCTGCCCAGTCCAGCGGTGGGCTAGTTATCAGGCTGCAGCCCGGTGGACCTGAATTCGGACTTGTGGACAGAATTCCAGCTCCCGAAGCCAGGGTTTTCTGTATCGTGCTTGGCGAGATCTCTACCGGTTCGGTCCTGGAGGATGAAGCTGCAGCCGCAAGAATTAACAGCGCGGGAAAAACAGCCATGTCCGAGCTACTTAAAAAGCCTACTCTTGAGAACTTCATGCAGCAGGCAAAGGCGTTTGCCAGTAAAACTGGTCTTATGAGCAGCAGGGCAAAAGATGTGATTGAAGCTGCAAGCGCAAGCGGAGGGCTAGCTTCCCAGGCAATGCTTGGGGATACAGTTTTTGCAATTGCCCCTTACTCCCAAGAATTCCTTCTTTACGAAGCCCTTCAGGAATTTGGGCAGGTGCTGGAATACAGCATAAGCACCTGTGTGCCTAAATTAATGAATGGATAAATGATCGATTGATTGAATGAATGAATGAATCAAGGGCATAATCTACTTATTTTTGAACCTGAGTGCTTTAAACTATAAGGCAATTATATTGAGGCCCTGACAATCATATTGGAACCCAGACAATTATATTGGAACCGAAGAAAACTGATTTACGGATTTAAGTAATAAGTCAATAAAAGTACTAGAAAGTAATCCAAAATAGGTAAGCGACCATGACCGAGATACCCAAAGACCACCCGAGGTATGAGTCCCTGCTAGCCCGTGAAAAAGTTGCAGCCGGGGTAAAAATGGGAATTACGAGCATTCAGGGGCTGGTTGCCCAGGGAAGAGGCGAAAGCTTTGATTATCTTATAGGCGAGCGAAGCACCAGTTCTGCTTTGCATGCGGAAAGGGCTGCAGTTGCTGCCCTGCTTCTGGCAAAGAACCCGGTAATTTCTGTAAACGGAAATGTCACAGCCCTCGCTCCTGACAAGGTTGTTGCCCTTGCAGATGTTACCGGGGCAAAGCTTGAGGTGAATCTCTTTCACAGGACCGAGACACGGGTTCACCTTATAATAGAACAACTCAAAGCCAACGGGGCTTTCGAGGTGCTTGGGAAAAATCCGGATGCAAGCCTGGAACTTCCTCACGACAGGAGGCTGGTAGAAAGCCGGGGGATCTATTCCGCAGACGTAGTGCTTGTCCCACTTGAAGACGGAGACCGTTGTGAGAAACTTGTAGAAATGGGAAAGACTGTTATAACTATTGACCTGAACCCTCTCTCACGGACCTCAAGGAAAGCCACGATCTCAATAGTTGATAATCTTACCAGGGCGCTCGAAAACATGATCAGGTTCGGGGTAGAGATGAAAAAGGAGAAGAAAGAAGAACTTGTGAGATTAATCACAACCTATGATAATAAAAAAATCCTCTCCGAGGCGATTTCTGAAATCCAGGAGCACCTTAAAACCATGGCTGCAGAAGTAGGATACTGAATATAAGTGGGATATTGAATATAAGCGGAATACCGAATATGGACCTGATAGAAAAAACCAGGGAATTTGTAGCTTCCTTTCTTGAAGGAGAGCCCAGTTCCCACGATATGTCCCATATAAACCGGGTAGAAGCCCTCTGCTTGGAAATCCGGAAAGAAGAAGGGGGAGATCCTCTAGTCCTGCAGCTTGCAGCTCTCCTCCACGATGTAGGCGTAATTAAGGAACATGAAGAAGGCGGGGATCATGCCGTATATAGCGCGGAGATAACTTCCGAATTTCTTTCGAAAGCTGGGCTTGAAAAAGAAGTTGTTGAGGCTGTTGAAAGCTGTATACTGACACACCGCTTCAGCGCAGGGGAAAAACCAGAGACTCTCGAAGCCCGGATTTTGCAGGACGCAGACCGGCTTGAGGCCCTGGGAGCAGTAGGGATCTTCAGGGCCGTTTTTTCTATGGGAGCTCTCAGGATGCTAAAGCACATAACAGGGATCGATAAAGGGAGTTCAAAAAGTACCGTGTATATTGAAGACCCTATTGAAGGCTTTAACGAATATATGCAGTATAAACCTTTTACCATTCCAGAGAAGCTGAATACCGATACTGCCAAAAAAATTGCCGAAAAAAGGCTGAAAATCATGCGCCTTTACCTCGAAGCCCTGAATCTTGAGACCGAAATGAATAAAAAGATGTAACTATTCAGGGTATCCTACATTCGGCAGCAGATGCTCTCAACATATATAAATTTTTGATTGCACTTTTTCGATGAGAAATCTAAAAATCAGCATCATACGGACTAAGTTTCTAACGTTATTTGTTATTTCCCCCATATATAACAGATATAAATTTATAAGGATATTGTTAACATTTAGAAAATATATATGATCATATAATTTTAAAAGTCTTGAGAAAACCGATATCAGTAAAAAATGAAATGAATTTTTACGTTCACCTGCCGAATGTGGGGGGTATAGTTAGCGGCGCTCCATTTAGCGCCGCAAGAATACCCTCATGTAGAAATATACGCCCTAATTCTGCAGAAAGCTTCCGCTCCTTGTATGGCCATGAAAGTCCCTGATCTTTTCTGCTGTAGTTTCATCATCCTGATGTCTCTTTCTGCCTGATTATTCTCA
>DADO01000069.1:8973-9273 GCA_002509325.1 Methanosarcina sp. UBA402
TCTCTTTCTGCCTGATTATTCTCAAATGGAACTCTGAAATCTGTCAGGAACCTCAGGATCTTTTCTTTATGTTCTATAAACCTATCTAGTAGATTCGACATTCTCAAGAGTATGTCCCATTCTTTACAGCAGCTCAAAGAATGTTCTATTATCTATCAGGATTATTAGCCATTTCAAGAGTTGTCCCTTGATGACCTTCTTAACCTCCAGGTTTTCTACCATTCTTTTTGCGGAGATCTAGAATAGGTTTCTCTTTGACAAAGAAATCAGTTGAAGGAGGTCTACTGCTGTTACGGCTAT
>DADO01000069.1:9442-12960 GCA_002509325.1 Methanosarcina sp. UBA402
AGGAGGTCTACTGCTGTTACGACTGTTTTGATTTAAACGAGCTTCTAAGGCTTGTAACCTTTCAGTGAGTTCTTTTATTTGAGATTCAAGACTCAAAATGTAAGCAAGAACCTCAGGGTTTGAAGCACATAAAGCAAGAATCGATAGTGTCGCAAATTTGCTGTAAATTTAAAGTCAAATTTTTGTATATTGTAGGAAAAATTGATCTATTGATATCGAATTTTCAACTCAAGAACTTTTAAAAATTTGTAATTTTACAGAAAAATTGGCACACTGCCCAAGAATCTCTTCACGTTTTACAAATGAAAAAAGAAATCATTTTATATCCAATTTTTTCCTCGCAACGAGGAAAATTGAGCAGCCTTCAAAAGGCTACCTGAATAGTTACAAAAAGATTTCTAAGCTGTGAGTAGATTTGAGTAAATTTGAGACTTTTAGACTTTAGTACAGTAAATTTCAGCAGAAAGACCTAACAGTAAGACAACAGTAAGACAATAGTAAAGTCTCAATAATACAAAGATCTTGCGTTCTCAAGAATTCATAACTTTTTCGCAGGGTTTTAGCATAATTCTCAGGACAACTTTTTTTAGGATAACCTCTTATTCAAGTAACCTTTTAATTCAAGTTACTCTGTAACTTCAGTAGTTCTCAAATTCAGATAGTATTCTTAAATTTAGATAGTACTCTTAAATTCAGATTAATCTAACTTCAGTTCATACCTGACGGATCTGATCATATGGCTGACATAATTATAAAAAATGCTTATGTTTTAACGATGGACCCTGAAAAGGGAGACCTCAAAAACGGGACCGTTGTCATTGAAGACGGAAAGATTATGGAGATCGGGGAAAAGACAAATGAAAGTGCCGAGACCGTAATTGACGCAAAGCATTCGGTAGTAATGCCAGGGCTTGTAAATACACACACTCATGCCGCGATGACGCTTTTTAGGGGCTATGCCGACGATTTGCAGCTTGCAGATTGGCTTGAAGGGCATATCTGGCCTGCTGAGGCAAAGCTGAATGCAGAAGATGTCTATAAAGGTAGCCTTCTCGCCTGTCTGGAAATGATCAGGTCAGGTATTACTTCTTTTGCAGATATGTATTTCTTTATGGACGAGACTGCAAAAGCGGTTGAAGTATCAGGACTTAGGGCCTCGCTGTGCCATGGGCTCATAGAGCTCTGGAATGAAGAAAAAGGAGAAACCGACCTTAAGGAAGGAAAGCGCTTTGTCCGGGCCTGGCAGGGGGCGGCTGACGGTAGGATAAATACAATGTATGGGCCTCATGCCCCGAATACCTGTTCCGAGGAATTCCTTGCAAAAGTGAGGGAAGCAGCCAGCAGGGATGGAGCCGGAATCCATATCCATATCCTTGAAACGGAAACCGAACTCCTGGCTATGAAAGAAAAGTACGGGAAATGTTCAGTACACCTCCTGGAAGATATGGGATTTTTCGGGCCTGACGTACTTGCCGCTCACTGTGTTTGGCTCTCAGACGGCGATATAGAAATTCTTGGGAAAAGAGGCGTAAACGTTTCCCATAATGCCATAAGTAATATGAAACTGGCTTCAGGAATCGCACCTGTGCACAAGATGCTCGAAGAAGGAGTAAATGTGAGCCTTGGCACTGACGGCTGTGCCTCAAATAATAACCTTGACCTTTTTGAGGAGATGAAAACGGCTGCCCTCCTGCATAAAGTCAATACTTTCAGTCCGACTGCCCTTCCTGCACGGCAGGTACTTCAGATGGGTACAGTCAATGGGGCAAAAGCTCTTGGCACGGAAACCGGCATGTTGAAGGTTGGAAAGAAAGCGGACCTGATCATAGTGGATATGAAAAAACCGCATCTTACACCCTGCTTTGATATTCCTTCCCACCTTGTGTATTCTGCAAAAGGAAGCGATGTCAGGACAACGATTGTAAACGGAAAAGTCCTGATGGATGATTACAGGGTGCTGACTCTTGACGAGCAAAAAGTGATGGAAGAAGCTCAAAAAGCCGCAGAAGAGCTTATAGCAAGGGTAAACGCCTGAAAATTTTCCTTATGATAGAAATAATTCATATCAAAAGTTTTCCACTGTGGAACCTAAACAACTAAAAGGTAAACACTTATGCTTAAGTTAGAATAAAAATCGAATCCAATCGCTTGATACTACGGGATTATCATGACCAAAAAAGAACTCATAGAATCCGGAAACATGAAAATGGACTGGGCAAGAAACCATATGCCTGTGCTTGCTATCGTCAGGAAGAAATTTGAGGAAGAAAAACCTCTGAAAGGGCTGAAAGTAGGAATGGCCCTGCATGTGGAAGCAAAAACTGCAGTCCTTGTAGAGACTCTGGCTGCAGGCGGGGCAGAGGTGTCGATTACCGGCTGCAATCCCCTCAGCACCCAGGACGACGTGGCTCTTGCCCTCGGTACCCGCAAAAATATTAGTTGTTTTGCAAAATACGGAGTTGGAAGCGAGGAGTATTATGAAGCTATCGACAGGGTTCTGGAGCTCAAGCCTGATATCACCATAGATGACGGGGCAGACCTTATATTTAAACTACATAAGGAAAGGACCGATCTGCTTCCGAATATCCTTGGCGGCTGTGAGGAAACGACCACTGGCGTACACAGGCTTCATGCGATGGAAAAGGAAGGCGCCCTGAAAATGCCGGTAATCGCAGTAAACGATGCCATGACCAAATACCTCTTTGATAACCGCTACGGGACAGGCCAGTCAGCCTGGGACGGGATTAACAGGACTACAAACCTCCTGGTAGCAGGCAAAAATGTTGTTGTTGCAGGCTACGGCTGGTGCGGGCGCGGAGTTGCAATGCGGGCTGCTGGCTTAGGAGCAAATGTGATAGTTACCGAAGTCGATCCTATAAGGGCCCTTGAAGCCAGAATGGACGGGTACAGGGTAATGAAAATGGCAGATGCTGCAAAATTAGGAGAAATCTTTGTGACCGCCACCGGAAACCGTGATATCCTCACAGCCGAACATTTCAAATCCATGCCTGACGGTGCAATCCTTGCAAATTCCGGCCATTTCAATGTGGAAATTGATATGGAAGCCCTTTCCTCCCTTGCTAAATCCGTCAGGACTGTAAGAAACAATATAAAAGAATACGATATCGGCGGCAGGCGCATCAATGTCATAGCCGAAGGCAGGCTGGTAAATCTTGCTGCAGGCGACGGCCACCCCGCTGAGGTTATGGATATGAGTTTTGCAAACCAGGCTCTCTGTGTGCGCTATATCGCTGAAAACAAACTTCCAAATGGAGTCCACAGGGTACCCCAGGAGCTTGATATTTATGTGGCAAAAATGAAACTCAAATCAATGGGTATAAGTATCGATGAGCTCACATCGACACAGGAATGCTACATGAGCGGCTGGGAATGCGGGACGTAATTTGGAAAAGCGGTAGAGCATAGTTTCGCAATATTTAACTAGTTGTTCTTTTGTGCAGCGAGTTTTTGCTTTTCATTACAGTAGTTCCTATTTGTTGTAGTTCCGAATGAGAATT
>DADO01000005.1 GCA_002509325.1 Methanosarcina sp. UBA402
GGAATTATTCACCGCCGTTGACATGTCTAACCTGTAAAAGAAATTGACTATTTTGATTTAATTCATTACCCAACTCTTCAAATTGGGTCCCCTTCGTTTGCTCACTAATTATTTCTGTTTTCTTTTGAATCTCTTCAAGAAACTCTTTTAGATTTCTGTCTAGAATAGGCAGGCCTTTTCTCAGAGCAATTGTTGCAAAAGGTGTTATTTCTTCAGCATCTTTCATGAGTTCTGATGCTCGATCACAGTATTTTCTGTAGAAACTAAGCTCATTTTTCATTGCTTCTAAGTCCAAATTTTCTACATTCTGTACTTGTTTTAAGGCATTCGCAAGGTTATTAACAGCTTCAAAGAGTAATTCTTTGCTTTTTGAGCCCTCAATTGCGTCTTTTGCTTCTGCCAGATATTTATCCACTTCTTCTTTTGCTTCCTGCTTTTTGAAAAGTATTGTATGGAAAGAACGATAAAAAGGAAGACAAAACCGTGACGGACTCAAAAAAACAGATTCCGTTGATGCTTTCTCAAAGAATTCGATAGCTTTCTCAAAGAATTCGATAGCTTTCTCTAGTTCTTTTCTGTAATCTTCTTCTCTTTCTGTTTGGGATGCATTGAATATAAAAACTTTTCCAAGAGAACGATATGTTTCAGACCTAATCACCCGATCCTCATCATTAGCCAATCTATAAAGATCTTTCAATGCCATTTCTTTATTTGGTATATGAGAGTAAGAAGATCCAAGGGTTACGGCTGCAACTCCTCTCACACTGTTATCTTCATCGTAAGTAAGTCTATGTAGGTCACTCCACACACTTTCTTTGTCAGACACATGAGAAAATGCAGATCGGAGAGATTTTGCTGCCATTCCTCTTATATTATTGTTTTCATCATAAGTCAGTCTATGCAGGTCACCCCACGCCTGTTGTTGATCTGGAATTTTTGAAAAAACTATACCTATAGCAAAAGCTGCCACCCACTTCACATCATTGTCAATATCTCTAGTCCGCTTATGTAAGTCATTCCATGCCTGTTGTTGATCTTGAATACAATAAAAAAGTTCGCTTAGCACAAGAGTTGCAAACCGTCTAACATCACTGTTATCATCTTTTATTAGTTTATGCAGGTCGTTTCCGGCCATTTCTTTATCGGGCAATGATAAAAAATTACTTCTTAATTTCTCCAGCGCTTTAATACGTTCTTTTGGATAGTCGCTGCATCGTAGATTGTGAATTCTCTCTTGTATTAACTCCTGCTTCATCAGCTTTTGATCTATCAACTGCCTAACACCATAAGTTCCGATAAATCTTAACACTTAAAACGGTTTCTTTTAAAATAGTTTCTTTTTGTGTTTTAAGATCCATAAGTAAGGTTCACTAAAAAGAATTTCAGAGAAAAGCTTCCACTTTACCTTTTTGTTCATCGCTTTAAGACAAAATCCTGAAAAGACTTAAATTTCGATACTTCCTTGTTTTTATAAACAAACCAATACATTACGAGGCTACTGTTTTTCCCTAACCTTAAATACCTTAAGCATTATCTCTTCAACGATTTGTGTGATTTCTAAAAATCTTATTGATCTTGGTGTGCTGGCGCTCAGGCAGCGTAATTCTCGCGGGACTTTTAAACCGCATGTTTCAATCCGGTTCAGGGATAATGCCGGGGATTTGCGCACCTTTTCAGTTGATACTACCAGGACACTGGGAAAACGTCTCCAGCCCGATGCATATCTGATCACCCATGCCCATTCAGACCATCACGGAAAATCAGCTATGCTCTCTCCCAATGCCGTGTGTTCGGAAAAAACAGCGTTGGCACTTGAAATCAGGCACGAGCGGAAATATGCGGGCAGCGTGTACAGGCTTGGAGATGAAATCGACATACAAGGAACAAAGATAAAGACCTTCCCTACACAGCATGCAGCAGGTGCGACTGCTTTTTACTGGGAAAACGAGGTAGGGACAAGGATTCTGGTTACAGGGGACGTTAAAGACGCAAGCGGGCTTCCTCCCTGTGATGTCCTTATTACCGAAGCTAATTATGGCGATCCGGGAGATCCCTCCTGTCATTTTGCAGATGACCTTGAAAGTATGAAATCTGCCCTTTTTGATAGCGGGCCTGTTGCCTTTGGAGCATATGAATTTGGGAAAGCCCAGCGCGCAGTCGAACTCATAAGAGACTTTGGGTACGACGGGGCCATCCATATGGAAGCCAGGACAAGGGCTCTTACTCGCAGCATGCTTGAAGACGCCGGGGAGCTGACAGGGCTAGGCTCCGAAGAAGAAGATGACGGGGTTTTCGTAGTTGCTCCCTGGGGCCTTAACAAGCTTCCCTGGAACATGAAAAAATATGTGCTCAGCTGCCGCATGGAGTATCCTTACCCCATAATCAAGATAAGCGATCATCTTGACGCCTGCGGGCTTGAGAATATGGTCAGGAAACTATCTCCTGAAGTCACGCTTGTTTATCACCCGAGCGGACACCGACCTTCAAAATTTTCAAAACATTTAAATTCAATAGGAATCGATTCGATATCCATAGATCAGATAGGTAATGTTTTAAGCAATGACTTTATTTAAGGCTATGAAATTCAGCTTTAATAATTTAATTTAATTTAATTTAATTTAATTTAATTTAAATCGTTTGCTTTCAACAAACTAATTTAATTATCCAATTCCAATAATCTTATTTCAAATAATTTAGTTCAATAACTTAATTCAATAATTAAATTCTAATAATTTAAATATAATGATTTTAATCTGATAGCTCAAATTTATCAATTCAAACCTTAAATAATTCAGGTCTAATTTTTTACTTAGATTAGATCCTGACTACGATTGCATCCCGGGAATGTTAATTGCCGTTCAGGAGAGTATACAGCTTGAGTAAGCGAAACCCAAAGTCAAAGTTTAGAAAGGAGCCCGCAGAACTTACACAAACTGCTGCAGAAAGTCCTGTAGCAAAGATTGAGACTCCAGAAAAGAAGAGCCAGATTAAGGAAAGGACGCCTGAAGAAAAACAAAAGGAATACAGGGACGGAGTTATAAAAACAATTGTCTCTTCAATACTTGGAATTATCTCCGGAGTTATAATGTTCAGCAAGTATGGGGCAGGCGAAGATCGGCCTTGGTATGCCATATTAATGATTGTCATAGGGATTACATATTTCGTCCAGAAGCTTATCTATCCTCAACTCAAGATTGATACAAAAGAGTTCAAATTCAAGGACTGGTTTTACGTAGAGTTTATAGTTATTGATTTCTTCCTTGTTGTCTGGACTCTCCTCCTGAATTAATTTTTTTTGATATTCTTTCCTGAACTGCAAAAAAGCTTTCTCAAACTTGAGGCCTTTTATAGGCTTTTTTATTATAGGCTTCTGCCTGTTCTGTAATAGTCCAACGGTTCATATACCATAGCAACACTTCATAATCGATATATTTGTATTTGTACAATAAATATTTCAAAAATTATACAATAAATATCTCATCTCAAATTAATACAATGAATACCTCAAATTTATATGATAAATCTCTCAACAGGTACCGTTACCATAAACGGAGCGGGGTTTGATCGCCCGCCATATCACATTATCGTGCTGTGACAATTGCTTTCTACAATAAGCAAATATCTATATTGTTATGCGCCTCGCTTGAAAAAATATAGAAGGCACGCCATTTCATCTTATCTAAAAATCAAGATATCTTAAAATCAAGGAAAAAACGTAGTTTTCGGGGACTATCATGAGAATAGCTATACTTAATAAAGATAGGTGTCAGCCTAGACGATGCAGTAATGAGTGCGAGAAATACTGTCCAAGGGTCAGAACAGGGGACGAGACGATTGTTTTTGAGGAGAACGGAAAACCCGTCATCTCCGAGGAACTCTGTGTAGGCTGCGGAATTTGCGTTAACAAATGCCCATTTAAAGCTATTATGATCATAGGGCTTCCTGAAGCTCTGAAGGAGCCAACTCACAGGTATGGGCAAAACGGTTTTGCCCTTTTTGGGCTGCCTGTACCCAGAGTAGGAAAGGTAACAGGAATTCTCGGCCCTAACGGAATTGGAAAAAGTACGTCAGTCCAGATTCTTTCAGGAGCTTTGATTCCCAACTTCGGACAGGAAAAAGGCGATTGGGATACTGTGCTTGAACACTATGCCGGCACTGCACTTTATGATTACTTTAAAGCTGTCGTGGATGGGAAGGTCCGGGTTTCCCAGAAACCCCAGTACGTAGACCTGATCCCTAAAGCTTTCAAAGGGAAAACCTCTGAACTGCTCGAAAAAACTGATGAGAGAGGAATTCTTAATGAGCTTATCGACTACCTTGACTTAAAAAGCATAGTCGATAGGAAAATCTCGGAATTGAGCGGTGGGGAACTGCAGCGCGTGGCAATTGCAGCATGTGTAGCAAAGGATGCACAATTCTACTTCTTTGACGAAATTAGCCCCTATCTTGACATCTACCAGAGAATTAATGTTGCCCGCCTGGTTCAGAAGATTTCAGAGGACAGGGCTGTGCTCGTAGTAGAGCATGACCTTGCAGTCCTGGACATGCTCACAGACGTAATTCACATTGCCTATGGAGAGCCTGCCGCCTTCGGTGTGGTAACTCTCCCAAAAAGTGTACGTGTAGGAATTAACCAGTACCTAAAAGGCTACCTCCCTGAAGAAAATATAAGGATCCGACCTGAAGCCATTAAATTTGAAGTCCATCCCCCAAGAGAAGACTACCAGTTAAAGTCTATGGTTACCTTTAACAGTTTTTCAAAGAAATTCGGGGACGGCTTCTCCCTGAAAGCCACTGGCGGTAGCCTTCGGGAAGGTGAGGTACTCGGAATAGTGGGCCCGAATGGGATAGGAAAGTCAACCTTCGTAAAGGTGCTTGCAGGAGAAATCAAGCCTGATGAGGGGGATCCCGGCATAGAAGTCAAAATCTCTTACAAGCCTCAGTACATTAAAGCCGATATCCCTATGCGTGTACAGGACTTCCTGCGGGGAATCTCAAGACAGTTTGGGACCAGCTACTACGAGGTTGAGATTTCTAACCCACTCCAGCTTGAAAAGATTTATGACAGCCTTATTACAGACCTCAGCGGCGGAGAACTGCAAAGAGTTGCGATTGCAGCCTGCCTTTCCAAGGAAGCCGATCTCTATATTCTGGACGAGCCCAGCGCCCATCTGGATGTTGAGCAGCGTTCCATGGTCACAAGAGTTCTCAACCGCTTTGCCGAAAGCAACCAGAAGACAGCCCTCGTTGTAGACCACGACATCTACATGATAGATATGTTGAGTCAGCGCCTCATGGTTTTTGAAGGAAAGCCATCGGTATACGGTGAAGCGCACGGCCCGTTCAGCATGGAAGACGGTATGAACAAATTCCTGAAAAACCTGGGTATAACCTTCCGCAGGGATGAGGAAACAAGGCGCCCGCGTGTGAATAACCTGGGTTCAAGGCTTGACCGGGAACAGAAAGAAAGTGGAAATTACTATTACTCGGCAAGCAGTTAAATTTGGCATCAGTAGTAATGTTCAGAAATCGGCGTTCAGTAATCGATGTTCAGCACATAAAGTTCGAAATATCTTTAAGAAGCGGGGTTCCCTTTCCAGGGGACCAGGTTTTTGCAGAGCCTTTCGAAGAGGTTTCTGCAGATTCTAAATTTTTCAATACTGGCGTGCAATTCCAAAATAGTTTTTATCCAATGTGTGAGTTTCTGATTTTCAATGAAGATAGAAAGTCTCGATCTGCCCGAAGAAGTAAAGCAGTTTTATCTTGACTCCGGGATTCTGGAACTTTACCCCCCTCAGTCAGAAGCCATAGAAAAAGGGCTGCTTGAAGGAAGAAACCTGCTTGCTGCAATCCCGACGGCTTCAGGGAAGACTCTCCTTGCCGAGCTTGCAATGTTGAAATCCATCCGCGCAGGAGGAAAGGCGCTCTATATCGTGCCTCTTAGAGCTCTTGCTTCCGAGAAGTTCAGGCGGTTTCGGGAATTTTCGGAACTTGGGATAAGGGTAGGGATTTCTACAGGGGATTATGACCTGCGGGATGAAGGGCTTGGAGTAAATGATATTATTGTTGCGACATCGGAAAAAACCGATTCTCTGCTAAGGAACGAAACTGCCTGGATGCAGGAAATTTCAGTGGTTGTGGCAGATGAGGTACATCTTATAGATTCGCCAGACAGGGGCCCCACGCTTGAGGTAACCCTCACAAAGCTTAGGGAAATGAACCCTTCCTGCCAGATTCTTGCGCTCTCTGCAACCGTCGGAAATGCCGATGAACTCGCAGCCTGGCTGGGAGCCGAACTTGTAGTAAGCGAATGGAGGCCTACCGAACTACAGGAAGGAGTATTTTTTAATAGGACATTCTATTGCAAGGATAAGGAAACCCCTGTTGAGCAGTCCACAAAAGACGAAGCCGTGAACCTTGTGCTGGATACCCTCGGGAAAGGCGGACAGTGTCTGGTTTTCGAAAGCAGCAGGAAAAACTGCATGGCTTTTGCAAAAAAAGCAGCTTCAGCCGTTAAAAATACGCTTTCCGTAGAAGACAGGGAAGCTCTCGCAGGAATTGCAGGCAAGATTCTCGAAAACAGTGAAACCGATACTTCAACTACCCTTGCAACCTGTGTTCGCTCAGGGACGGCTTTTCACCATGCTGGCCTTACCACGCCTTTAAGGGAACTTGTGGAGGATGGTTTCAGGGCTGGGAAGATCAGGCTGATTTCAAGCACCCCTACCCTTGCAGCCGGGCTCAACCTGCCTGCACGGCGCGTAATTATCCGAAGTTATCGGCGCTATTCATCTGAAGACGGGATGCAGCCTATTCCTGTGCTCGAATACAAACAGATGGCAGGCAGGGCAGGAAGACCGAGGCTCGACCCATACGGAGAAGCTGTACTTGTTGCAAAGTCATATGAAGAATTTGTTTTCCTTTTTGAGAAATATGTCGATGCCGAAGCCGAAGATATCTGGTCCAAACTCGGAACTGAAAATGCCCTAAGGACCCATGTGCTCTCTACAATCTCCAACGGCTTTGCGCGGACAAGAGAAGAACTCATGGATTTTCTGGAGGCAACCTTTTTTGCTTTCCAGTACTCGAATTTTGGGCTTTCTACCGTTGTGGACGAATGCCTCAACTTTTTGCGCCAGGAAGAAATGCTTGAAAACACCGATGCTCTTATTCCTACAAACTTTGGAAAACTTGTTTCAAGGCTCTATATCGACCCTCTATCAGCCGCCCGCATTGTAAAGGGTCTGAAAGAAGCAAAAAACCTTAGCGAACTTACCCTGCTGCATCTGGTCTGCAGTACGCCTGACATGCGCTTGCTTTATATGCGGAACCATGACTATCAGGACATTAATGATTATGTGATGGCTCACGCCAGCGAGTTCGTAAAGGTGCCCAGCCCCTTCAATATTACGGATTATGAATGGTTCCTGGGGGAAGTCAAAACTTCGCTTCTTCTGGTAGACTGGGTCCATGAAAAATCTGAAAACGAGATTTGCTTAAAGTTCGGCACCGGGGAAGGCGACATTCATGCAATTGCGGATATTGCAGAGTGGATAATGCATGTAACTGCCCAGCTTGCCAGGCTTCTTGACCTCAAAGGAACAAAAGAAGCTGCAGAACTTGAAAAGCGGATACATTACGGAGCTGGCCCCGAACTTATGAATCTGCTCGATGTCAGAGGTATAGGGCGCGTGAGAGCAAGGAAACTCTACGAAGCAGGCTTCAGGTCAACAATAGAGCTTGCAGGAGCTGATTCTGAGAAAGTGGCTGCTCTTCTTGGGCCGAAGATTGCCGAGAGGATTTTTAAGCAGATAGGAAGCGGAGAGGAAGCCAATAAGGTTTTTGAGCCTGAAACACCTGAGAGAAGCCCCTCTTCAGGGCAAAAAACAATAAATGATTTTTGATTTTATCTGCCTCATTTCTGTTATCTCTTGATAGATCAGTTTATATTAGATTCATTAGTTTATATCAAATTTATCAGTTTATATCAAATTCTAAGATTTTAATTGTATCAAGTCCCTTCAGGTTCTTTCAGAGATGGTTACGATGTTATTCAAAAAGTTGTCTGATGTTTCGGAAGCTGAAATGCAGAAATTGCTTTCCCGGGGATCCGGGCTTGAGGATGTAGCAAAAACCGTATCATCCGTGCTTTCCGATGTGCATACTAAAGGCGATACCGCCCTCAGGGAATATACAGCCAAATTCGATAAAGTCGAACTTGCAAACTTTGAAGTGAGCGAGGAGGAGTTTGAAAAGGCTCTTTCAGGCATAAGTCCTGAACTCCTGAACCACCTTAAATCCGCAGCTGAAAACATAAGGGCTTTTCATGAAGCTCAGCTTCCAGAAGCTACCTGGTTCATGGAACTCAAACCAGGGATCATGCTGGGCCAAAAGGCAACGCCTCTGGAAAGCGTTGGTGCGTATGCTCCGGGAGGGCGGGCTTCCTATCCTTCAACCGTACTCATGACTGTAATTCCTGCCAGGGTTGCAGGAGTGGAGCAGGTTATAGTTTGTACGCCTCCAAAGCCGGACGGCTCTGTGCACCCGCTTACACTCGCAGCCGCAAAAGTTGCAGGAGCAGACAAAGTTTTCAAACTTGGCGGTGTGCAGGCTATAGGGGCAATGGCTTATGGGACTGAAACGGTTCCAAAAGTGGACAAAATCGTAGGACCCGGAAATGTTTTTGTCACGTCTGCCAAAATGCAGATCAGGGATGTTGCAGAGATAGATTTTCCAGCAGGTCCAAGCGAGGTACTCATTATTGCAGACGAGTCGGCAGATGCCGTTATGGCTGCTTCGGATATTATCGCGCAGGCCGAACATGATCCAAGTGCAGTCTCGATACTCGTCACAGAATCGGATACACTAGCAGAAGCTGTAAAAAGAGAGGTGGTTGCTCAGGCTGAACAGGCTGCAAGAAGCAGCATTGTAAAGGCTTCTCTTGAAAATGCCGCAATTCTTACCGCAGATTCCCTGGAACAGTGTATTGATTTTAGCAATAAATTTGCTCCCGAGCACCTTGAAATTATAGTATCAGATTCGGATTTTGTACTTGATAGGATTAAAAATGCAGGATCGATTTTTATAGGAAACTATTCTCCTGTTCCCGTCGGGGATTATGCCTCTGGTACCAATCACGTGCTTCCCACGGCAGGATACGCCAGAGTTTACTCAGGTTTGAATATCAACCATTTTATTAAGTACTCGAGTATTCAGAAAATCAGTAAGAGTGGGCTTGAAATTCTGAAAGAAACTATTATCGCATTAGCCGAGGAGGAGGGTTTACAGGCACATGCTGATGCTATTAGGACTCGCTTTGGGTACAAACCCTGTAAATAATATTTCGGCTAATCGATATGTATATAAAATGTGAATGCATAACAAAATTTAATTTTTAAATAAATAAAAATTTACTTTTTAAATAAAAAGAGTGGGGAATATTATGAAAATCAGAGTAGTTAGTTCACGGGAGGAAATTCCTACCCTGAATCCGAACGAGAAGGTTATCCACCTTGCTTTTAGACCATCTAACAGGGACGTATTCATGCTTGCGGAAACATGCCCGAAAATTGAAGCGATACAGCTTCCCAAATCGTATAGAAGGACTGTTTCCAAGTCAATTGAAATGTTCCTGGATATGCAGAAAATAAATCTTCTGGAAGGGGATGTATGGGGACACAGGAAGGATATAAATGAATATTATAATGTCTCTCAGAATGTCCTTGAGAAAATTCAGGAATTAAAAGCTGACCGTTTCACAAATGAGGTCATTGCCGAAAAGCTTTCAAGGGAAAGTAAACTAAACTCGGACATGATCCTTTACATCCTAAGCAAAAAAATTGTGGATTAATCTGTTAACTCTTTCACCATCTCTCTAGGATGTATCAGAAGATAGATATTTCAAGCTGTTTCCTTTGAAGAATGGCGAACAGATTAAACAGAGAGATCTTAGAAAAAACAAATGAACAAATCTCATAACAGAATAAATAAACAGATCTTAGAAAAGAAATAATGTCCAGATCTTCAAAATAGAACGAGAAATAAAATCTTAAAAAGAGTCGGGAAGTTTCTAAAATTTTCCTTAAAATATTAATCTTTTTTTCAAGATGGAAACTCCAGATCGGAACTTCCATCTAATGTGAACTTTTCTCAAGTTTCTCTGAGCTTTTGCAGTTTCAGGAGCAAGTGTTTCGTTAGAAGGTAAATACTCGCGTAATAATTAGTGAAATGTCCTTTTATACCTACCAAGGTAACCGAAATAATTTTTAAAGATTTAAATATTAAAACCAAACTTTCCTTTAAAAAGTAACATTTTTGTTTTTTTAAGAACTCGCTTTGATATATTTTCTATTAATATCTACAAAAATAGACGAGTGTATAGAAAAATATTTAGATAACATTGTACAACTTATCATATTAATTAATTAATTTTTGGGTCGGGGGATCTATATGAAAATAAGAGTTGTCAGTTCAAGAAATGAAATTCTGTCACTGAATCCGGATGAAAAGGTTGTTCACCTTTCATTCAGACCGTCAAATAAAGATATTTTCCTGCTTGTGGAAACCTGTCGGAAACTGGAAGTAATCCAACTTCCCAAGTCTTACAAAAGGACTGCTTCAAGAGCCATAGAGATGTTTCTAGAGATGCAAAAGGTTCAGCTCTTGGAAGGGGATGTATGGGGTCACAGGAAAGATATTAAAGAGTATTATACTATTCCCCCTTCCGTAATTTCAAAAATAAGAAGCATGGAAATTGAAATCCTTTCCGATGAAAAAAGTGCGGAGAAAGTAGCACAGGAGATCAAGCTTAACCCTAAAATGATTTCTTACATTCTCAACAGGGGAAGCTAAGAGTATAAACCTCCCGAGTTCTGTCTCCCGAGTTCCACTGAGGGAGCACGAAGCAGGCGTGGTCAACCGCAAACCTTTTTAGAAAAGG
>DADO01000053.1 GCA_002509325.1 Methanosarcina sp. UBA402
ACGTGAGTTATTGATCAATTCCGAAAAAGCGAGAATATCTTCCATATTTAAGAAAGATGCAGAAAGATTCTTGTGTTTGCAGTTTTCAATAACTCATGCCAATTACCCAAAATCTTACACCTTCAAAATAAAAATTGATAAATATCTCAATATATATCAGTTTCAAAAATAAGCATAGGGTCCATCATGCTTGAAAAATTTGATCTCTCAAAGACAATAACAGGCGCCGAGTATAAGATGAGCGAGAAAATACTTAAAGCCAGGCTAGGAGAACTACAGCGAAAAGCCTGGGATTTAAAAATCCCTATCATTCTTGTTTTCGAAGGCTGGCACATATCCGGGATGGCCGAGGATATCAACCGATTCATTCTTTCGTTTGACCCCAGAGGGTACAGTTTCCATGCTATGACCAGGCCCTGCTATGAAGAATTCCTCAAGCCCTTCATTGTACGCTTCTGGTCCAGAATTCCTGTGAGAGGAAAAATTGCAATTTTTGACAGGAGCTGGTACAGCAGAGCAGTAATAGAGTGCTTAGGAAAGGAAAGCCCAGAAGAAGAAATGGGTAAACGTCTGGAAGAAATAAACTGTTTTGAACGGCAGCTTGCCGATGATGGATATCTTATAATAAAATTTTTTCTTCACATAAATGAAAAAGAACATAAAGAACGCTTTAATGACCTCAAAAAAGATAATATCCCGCTTATATTTGACGGAGACGAGAAGGAAGAACGAAAGGACCTTGATTATATACGGAATTATAAAGAATATCTACCGTTTGTTGAGAAGCTGCTGGAAAAGACTGATATGCCTTATGCTCCCTGGACAATCGTAGAAGCTAATGACAGGAGCTTTGCAACCCTTAAAATCATGATGACATCCATCCATGCAATTGAGACCTCTATTGAACACGCAACCAGAACTCCAGCTCAACAGACCCTTAGGTATCTGGATATAGAAGCTCAAAAAATTCCCCAACTTAACAATTTCATTCTGGAAAATGTTAACCTTTCAAGAAAGATGGATGACGATGAGTACAAGGAATCAAAAAAGCTTTACCAGCAAAAGCTTGCAGCCCTCCAATATGAGCTGTTTAAGAAAAAACGGCCTCTGGTCGTGGTCTTTGAAGGTTGGGACGCAGCAGGTAAAGGAGGGGATATATACCGTCTTGCAGAAAACCTTAATCCCAGGCTCTACAGAGTAGTACCTGTGGGCTCACCTAGTGACATCGAAAAAGCCCACCACTACCTCTGGCGTTTTTGTGAAGCAATCCCTAAAGCCGGCCATATGACAATTTTCGATCGGAGCTGGTACGGTCGCGTCCTCGTTGAAAGAGTTGAAGGGCTCTGCAGCGAAGAAGAATGGAAAAGGGCTTATAGGGAAATTAATGAATTTGAAGAAATTCTGACACAGGCCGGAGTGATTGTACTCAAATTCTGGCTTCAAATTGATAAGGATACTCAACTGAAACGCTTTAACAGCCGGTTGATTGACCCGGAAAAAAAATGGAAAATTACAGCCGAAGACTGGCGGAATCGAAGCCGATGGGAAGATTATAAAATCGCAGCCAATGAGATGCTCCAGAAAACAAGCACAACAAACGCTCGATGGATTGTTGTAGAATCAAATGATAAACGATACTCAAGGATCAAAGTCCTGAAAACCACTACAGAAGTCCTTGAGGCTGAGCTGAAAAAATAACGCTATATTTGGAAAGTTTACCTTGAACCGTCAGCTGGATAGGTAGCCTGAAGAGTCCTGAGCTTTCTGAACATTTTTAAAGCTTTTCTGGATTTCTTTTAACATCCTTTTTTTCCAGCCCGCGTCGTCCAAGAACGATATCAATAACTTTTTCCAGATCGGTTTCGTCGAAAGGTTTTACGATATATTCAGGCTCCTTATTCCAGATTTGCTCAAGGGCCTTATGGTCTGAACCAGTAAGGTAAACGACTGGAATATCGAGCCGAGTTATTATTTCCTTTGATGCTTCTATACCATCCAGGTCACCTTTCAACAGGATATCCATGAGCACGAGGTCAGGTAGAGTGCTTCTGGCTTTGCTAATGGACTCCTCTCCAGACGAAGCTACACCTGCAACCATATATCCCAGGTTCTTTAGCATCATCTTTATTCCCATTGCAACAATATGTTCATCCTCAACAACCAGGATTCTTCTTTCTACCATTACTATTACACCATTTTTCAACCTTTGATAGTCAAGTTTGAAACAGGTTTCCTGCCTATACCAAGCTAAATAAACAAATGAATAAACAAATAAATAAAATTGGATAGTTATTCCCAACTTCAGGAAAAGGCAAGTTTTTCCATTGCTTCCTGCGCAGATGCCTATATAAATTAAGGTATATAACCCACCCCATATGGCGCTTGCATACGGAAAGAAGCTTTAAGCTAACCTTTATCCATGGCATAAAGGAAGTTCCTTTTCTTGTGCCAGGAGATTTTTTAATTCAATTAAAAATTTCAATCCCATATTACGAAAACTGAACACAATGAATGCTTAAGGAAATACCCCAGACCTGAAACTCGTCAAAATCAAACATATCTGGACAAAGCAGTGTCTGAAGTGAAGCCTAAAAGCTATTTATAAAAAAAGTCTATAATATGGATTTATAAAAAGGAATCTATAATACTCATTTTTCTTTCTTGTGAATTAATTTCTGATCTTCCTTTCTCAGAATCAGTCTAGTTTTTCGTACTCAGAATCAGTCTAGTTTTTCTTAGTCCAAAGAGTTATAATGAACAGGAGCCCCTCAAATCACTCTGGCTTTTCATTTTCATTCCTGGCCCTGTGCAGGGCTACCTCAATGCTGCTGTGCAGATCTTTCTCGTCAAAAGGTTTTATAATATAACCAAAAGGTTCGGTTCTTTTGGCTCTCTCAAGAATCTTACTATCAGAATAAGCAGTCAGGTAAACAACCGGGACATCAAATTTATCCCTGATTTCCCTTGCAGCTTCTACGCCATCCATATCACCTTTTAACATAATATCCATAAGCACGACATCAGGGAAAGTACTCTCAGCCTTGCTAATGGCATCCTCTCCAGAAGAGGCTACACCAGTAACCGTGTATCCCAAACTCTTCAACATTCTTTTAATTCCCATCGCAACGATATGCTCGTCCTCGACGATCAAAATTCTGCCTTCTGTCATTTTTTTTTCTTCTGCCATTTTCACACCTAATTTATATTTCATCTCCTGAAAAAACTAATCTTGAATCCTGTTCCCCTGCTTCTGTCAAGTTCAATATTTCCTTCAATCTGATCCACAAGCGTTGTCACAAGCTGAAGTCCCAGGGAAGTTGTATCCCGAAAGTCCAGTCCCTCAGGGAATCCCTTACCATTGTCTCTTACTATAAGGGTTAACTTATCTTCTTCGTCCCTAGCTGAGCTGCTAATGCCAGTCTTTTTATTATGCGGATGTCTGGCTTCTCTATTTCCAGAACTTCCAGGGTCCTTTTCCTGCAAGGTAGAGTATTCATTACTTCTGCGCAGTTCAATATAAATCTCTCCTTCTTTCTCCCCGGCAAAGGCATGTTTCAGGGAATTCGATACCAGCTCATTTACAATTATTCCAAGGGGGACAGCCGTATCCATTCCCAGGAAGACCTTTTCTACGTCCAGCTTTAGACTTACTCTCCCGCTGTCAAGGGAATAAGACTGGAACAGATAATCTGCAAGATTTTTTATATAATCTGAAAAGTCCACACTTACCATGTCTTCGGATTGGTAAAGTTTTTCGTGGACAAGAGCCATGGATTTGACCCTATGCTGGCTGTCTCTAAAGGCTTCGATTACATCCTTATCCTTAAAATTCCCGGATTCAAGGTACAGGAGCGTAGAAATTACCTGCAAATTATTCTTTATGCGGTGATGAATCTCTTTTTTGCGAATTTCCTCCATCTGGAGAAGCGCATCTTCAGCCTTTTTATGCTCGGTTATATCCAAGATGATTCCCTGAAGGTGTATTTCCCCATTCTCATTGCGATGGATAAAAGTCCTTTCGTCAACCCAGCGGACTTCTCCAGATTTTGTGATAATCCGATATTCTGATGTATAGTCTGCACAACCGGTTTCAACATGCCTTTTAAGTTCGGCAGCCATATTTTCCACATCATCGGGATGTACGATATCCCCATAAAGAATTCTTCCTGAAGTAAAGTCATCAACCTCATAGCCCAGCCTAACAACGTTTTCAGAAACGAACTCTGCAGGCCACATGGGCTCATACTTCCATAGAAACACGACTACAGGACTTGTATTGACAACCCTTTCCATTTCTTCCTTAAGCTGGTTGGAACGCTCAAGTTCCTTTGCATAATCCAGAAGGGCTTTTTCCGCCTCTATGCGCTGAGCAGTAACCTTATCAAGAGCCTGGCGTGTTTCTTCGATTCCGTCTGTAAGCAGCTTGAAATCCCCCTGCCCATGTATACTGATCTGCCGCTTGAAATTGTTCTGCTGAAATGCAGTAAGAACTGCGTTTGAGTCATCAATAATACTGTTTAAGGTTTCGGAGAATTTGTCAAGTGTATTTCCGAGTTCCTTGAACTCTCCCTGTACGTCTAAATTTACTCTTTCTTTTAACTCGCCTTTTGCAAGCGCATTGGTCACTCTTATAGTCTCTCTTACAGGAACAATTACAGCTTTGAGAATTTCGTTCAGACCTTTAGGGATCTCCCTGAAATCAATAGCTACATCTGTATCCGCCCTGACATCAAGCTTTCCTTTAACCGCGTCCTGGGCAATACTCTTGAAATCCTGAACGATTTCATCTATTGGCTTTGTGATAGAACAGGCAATCATATAAGCAAGGGCAGCCATAAACAGGATAGAAATCGCAGAAATTACCAGAAGCTTGTTTCGGAGATCAACAACGCCTGCAAGTATTTCTTCTTTCGGAATTACAAGGACAAAAGCGAGATTTCCGGTTTTCACAGGTTCGTAGAACATTACAACATTTTTGCCTGTGGTCGAATCCTTGACTTCGATGTACCCACCTGTTCCTCTTTTTATGTCGTCTGCGGCCCTGTCTATTTCTTCCGAATTAAAATCATAGAGGCTCTTTTTCCCTATCCAGTCCTTGTGCGCAGGGTGAGAAAGCAAAACACCTGTATTGCTAACCATAAAGGCGTAACCTGTGTCAAAAGTCCGGACCTCACTAACCACCTCGTCCATATATTCCAAAGGGACGTCTACTCCCCCTATCCCGACAAATTTCCCGCCTCTGAAAATCGGAGAAACATGACTTACCATGAATATCCCTTCATAAAAGTATGGCTCGGTTAGGATATCCTCTCCTTTTGTTTTGGGCAGTTGGTAATAATCCGAAGAATTATAATGGACAAGAGGCTCGACCGTGGTACGGCCTTTGATCTTATTACAATAAGGGACAAACCTGCCTGTTTCATCACATCCTGAGGCATTGAAGTATTCTGTATCCCTGCCATCAAAAGCGTTTGGCTCAAACCCCACATAGACTCCTATAAGATTCGGGTTTTTCTCAAGGATATTCTTCAGGACACCGATTATCTCAGTTCGATTGGAGGCTTTGTAATTCTCCATCGTAAGGGCAAGCGTTTTTGAAACCGCACTGTTAGCTTTCATATCGGCATCAAACTGGTTTGCGTAATTGCTTGCCATTTCGATTGATTTCTGGTAAGCCAGCTTTTCTTCCTGAGAAGTAACCGTACTGATAATTACAGCCATTGAGACCGCAAGAACAAGAAATATTCCGACAACGATATAGATAACCAGCTTTGATTTCAGGGGGATATTTTTAAAGCTCATGGTCTAAACTCCAGCCAGTTATAAAGGATAGATGGGGCTATTCTATCTACATGTGAAAGCCAGACAGTCTTCAGATTTCGGCAACCTCTTGAGACCGTTCTTTATAGTGTATAAAAAGCTCCCTGCCCCAGCGAAGAGCACTAGCATCGAAACTCATTACTTTCCTGTGGTCGTATTTCCCCTGTTTGTCGAAAAGACAGAGATACATGAACCTCTCAGTAACGGCAAGTGTTGGAAGCGGCATGCTTTTCTCGCAGACCTTAAAAACTGTGTTTTCAGAATTGAGCAGAATTTCGAGGTCGTCCCGGCTATCGTTTTTCAATCTTTCAAATACTGCTTTTGTAATCACAAGTTCTATTTCAGCTCCGCTTTTTGCAAGCTTGGAATAAAGTGACGGATAAAGAGGATGATAGTAGGAAAGTAAGCTCATGATGCTTTTTGATTTTATAAGATTTTCAGTAAATTCCCTTGGGAGGTCGAATAGGTGGTTCAGATCAGGTTCAATTACCATACATTCTCCCAGTTCTCCAAGTCGCATAAACTGTTCATGAGGTATGACGTTTGTATCCCGACTTGCCCAGTATTCCTTATTTTCCTCGATAACCTCGATTGTGTTCAGGAGAGGAAGCATATTTCCTACAATAACTTTTCCAATCTCCGAAAGCATATAAGTGTCCTCTTTCTGGAGGATCATTCCCTGTTTTTTAAGGATTTTGATCTGAGGCATCATTGACTTCGAGGTTACATTGAGAGAAGTTTTTATTTGCTCAATGCTCCTAGTTCCTTCCATAAGCAGGAGAAGGAGATTTTTCCTTTTTTCAGAAAGCCAGATGGTATCACATAAAGATGAACTCATTGCTACCTTATATTTATTGAAAATACTTTTATTAAAAGATTATGTTAGATCTCAAGTTTGACAGATTATACTAATTAATACTGTATTTCCTATAAAAAACGCATTATATAGACATCACACATATAAGAAAAACGAAAACTGTCAAAAATCATAAGATACACAATAGAACTTTGAATTGTATAAAGAAAACAGCAGTATGAAGCCCATTTAAACTTTCTCAAATGTATGCTTCTGTCAAACTAAGGTTAGATAAGAAAGAATATTTGTAAAAATCTTGATTTTAAAAAATATTTTGAGCTTTATTGAATCCAATTGAAAATTTTAAAGGCATTAAAAAAACGTCTTACTTTGGATTTTACATATGGTCCATTCCCTTACCTGAGACTTTTGCAAGAACCAGGTGGATCGGGCTATATATCATCAAAGCCATTAATAAATTATATTCTGCAAACGAAAACAAATCCAACAAAATAAATTGCCTGAAAGAATAGAGAAAAATTCACAAGAGGCAAATAATAGACTAAAAATGGCAATTAGAATGAACTAAAGTGGTTACTAAAACAAGTAAAAATGGCAATAAAAACAGATTAAAGTGACCACTGAAAAGAATTAAAAAACGGTATTTTTTAAATTTGCAGTTAAAAAACGGTATTCTTGAAAAAACGGACTAAAAGAAAAACACTAAAAAACGCTAAAAACTATTGCATCCTCCAGGGAAAAAAAAGAATTCAGGCTTAGTCAGCTGGAATTTTCATTTCTCCAAACCCCGGCAAATGCATTAAAATGTACCCGAAAGCTGTGACAGGTGGGAAATGTCATAGCTTTTGGGTGCCTCCGTAACCGGACCCTTTTTCACACTATTAATAGATTTTTTCAGTACTTACGGACTTTTTTCTTTTTCCTCTTCTCCTTTTCTCTTCTTTCCCCTTTTTTATTACTGGCTTGTTTTTTCAAGGCTATTCAGGAATATTGGACTAAGAAATATTTATCTGGCAACTTATGTATGCCTTATATTTCATGCCTTTGTAATTTTTTAAGCCGTTAAAAAATCCAACGATAAAGGTATTATCTAGAGGAAGGTTCCATAACTCAAAGTTGTTGAAGAGACTTTATAGATTGGGCTAAATATAGTTAATTCGTATACTACATTGTCAGAAAATACTGCGAAATTCAGTATGACTGAAAGTGAGCAGATTTTCCACTAGAAGATAAGCTAAATCTGCGAGCGATTTGAGGTTTTGAACCTCAATAAGTGATATGTGTTTGGGAAACTCCATTTCAAAAAAGGAGTACTTAAAGAAGGATATGAGTTTGGAAATTCATAAAAACGGAAAAACAGTGCAGTTTTGAAGTCTTTCAACAGATAACCCCACCAATAAGAAGACCACAATTAAGAGACCCTGTATAAAAACAGATAAAGTGAACAGCAGTTCCCAGGCAGGGTTATTGTCTTGATATAACCCTGCACTGGTGACTTAAGTCTATGAAATCAATATTTTTGTCGAAACTTCGATGGACATCTGGAAGCTTATCTTAACTTTTTATTTAGCTTCTTCTTACTTTTATCTTTGGCATGAAAGTGCTTTCAAGTACTTTTATTTCTTTGTGCCTGTCATTCGAAGAATTTCATGTTCTTTTGTAACTATTCAGCCTATATAAAACAACATCAATAGCCATCTTTACTAATATCCAATAGACAATTTTCTGTAATTTGATTTTCTTTGACTGCTGGCGATTGATTATGTTTTCTCATTGTTCATAAGTTAATTCTCGGT
>DADO01000233.1:0-232 GCA_002509325.1 Methanosarcina sp. UBA402
ATGAAAGGAATTGAAGAGAATCCCACTTCTCTAATTCCTGAAAAGAAAGGAACAAGAGGTGCAAGTCCAAAAACTAAATCTAGGGATCTGCTTGATAGGTTTATAGAATACAAGGAACCGATCCTGAGATTCCTGACAGATTTAAAAGTTTCATTTGAGAATAACCAGGCAGAAAGAGATATCAGGATGATGGCAGAAAGAGATATCAGGATGATGAAACTTCAGCAGAAAA
>DADO01000233.1:487-688 GCA_002509325.1 Methanosarcina sp. UBA402
TTGTCTGTTTTTGAGGGTATTCTAGCGGCGCTCAAAGGAGCGCTGTTAACTATACCCTGAATAGTTACATATCAATTATAGTTTTTTACCACTTCAAAATATCTGATGAGCAATTCATATTTTATTATAAATTCATATTTTATTATAAATTCATATTTTATTATAGAGTCTATCCCAAAACTCGAGATTGCGTCTCTAAAT
>DADO01000233.1:926-14826 GCA_002509325.1 Methanosarcina sp. UBA402
TGAGAATAAAATGGGTTTTGGGATGGGCTCATATTATATAACGAGTAATATACCAATGTTCTGCAATATATTTTGGAGAATCAATATTTTTCAAAATAGCATTTTCTGGGCAGATCCGAGTAATTTTGACTCTTATAGAAAATTGAGAAAAATTAAATGCTATCATTTTTTCTCTAAAATTCCGAGAAAAGAGATAAAAGTATTTCTGAAAGATAGTGACATACTAAAGTTCAGATATTCATTAAAAATTACAGATCCGGAAAAGATATACTTTAGATCAAAATCTGGACATTAGATTAAATTTAATGAGATATTTACCTGGCTTCATAGCAGGAAATCTCCCTGGCATCTACCCGGACTGGTTTCCCGAGCTCGTTTGAAATAACGCTTCTCACCCTTGCTATACACTTGCATTCAAGCTGGATGCGCGCTGACATAGCTTCTCGTTCTTCAATATAGAAATCGCTCGAACTGACAATGGAATGGACCGAAACCTGCTTCTGTACAACCTTTGCTACGAGACCTGAAGTGCCTTCCGCGAGATCCTGAAGGCTGGTAGAGGTGAGAAGAACGCTATCTCCTGCATTGAGCCCAAGTACACCTATGAAGTTTTGAGGATTCCGAATCTCAAGAGTTCTAAGATAATGTTTTTTTAGGACTTCGATAAGAGAATCAGCAATTCCTGTTAATACTATGTACTCCATGGGATCACCCGTACATTGGGAACTCCTTCTTTACTTCTCCTTTCTGCTCTGCAGTTTGAACATCTTCAGCAAGCCTCTGGAGTTCGATTTCTATGCGTTCAGCCTGCTCTATAAGCCGAGTTGTACTTATTGAAAGCCCATAGAGCTCGTTTAAAACTTCAATAACAGCAGAAGCGGCCCTAGGGTCAGGGTTCTGAGTTCTGGTCGCACCAAGCAGGCTAAATGCAGGAATTCCACGCAGCAGGCATTCAGCCATTACGCTGCCCGAAATCCCTGAGATAGTCCCCATCTGGAAAACCTCTACCTTACTTCTGATCTTGTCCAACATTTCTTGAGTGGTAGCTGCCCCAAAAACTTTATGCCCTCCATCCATTATGGCGATCCCTGCAATGGATGCAATCTCTCTTACATTAATAGATTCAGCCCAGTCTACCAGAGCATTACTGACATCGTAGGAGACTGTGTGACTGATAGGAATATCGGAGATCACAATAATCAAGTTGTGCTCTATGTTTTCGTAAATTCTCACAGGCATATTTATAAGTCCCTCATAAAGCACTGCAATCGAGGGGAAATACCTGGAATCAATAGAGCCAATGTATTCCATTTTCAATTCTTCTATCATATGCTGACTTGCAATATTCCCCACAAGCCCGATTCCGGGAAAACCTTCAATCAGAACAGGATTTTTTGACTGAATAGGTTTGGTAATAATTTTCACATCATTGTCGTCATAATCTGTATTTGACAAATAACCACCTCAGCGAAATGTAACCCCTATGATTATATCTTACCTAATCCTAGATAAACAAGTTTCTCAGCAGCCAGGGTTTATGCTACTTCCTGCACGTACTTTAGTGTAAAACATACGATGAACCCGAGTTTCTAACCACCATATTCCCCCTTTTTGATAAGAAGAGAATCAATTTAATATATAGCCTTTCTCCTGACAAGGAAAAATAATTGAGATATAGAAATTATAATAAACTTTCATGGCTCTTCGCATAACTCCTCAATTAACAAAAGAATCATGAAAGTGAAGGGTCATGATAAATTATATCAAAACTGTATCCGTTTCCAGAATAGCGATCCAAAATTTAACAGATCAAAGAGGCTAGAGACAGGCACCTAACAGAAACCAGTCTCTCTAGAAGTAGCAAATATGGGAAAAATATAATAGGTAAAGGAAACCGTAGAAAAGAGTTCATAGCAAGAAAAATCCAGAAACAGGAGGAGAAAAATCATGGAAAAATCTATTTTCTATTTTGATGATGTAGGAGAGTCAAATACGGAAGCTGTTGTTAAAGCAGCAGCAAGAAGGGCGGAAGAGCTTCAGATATCTCATATTGTGGTGGCAAGCACCAGCGGAAAAACCGCGTTAAAAATGGCAGAGGCAGTAAAAGGCAGCAGCATAAAAGTTGTTGGAATAAGCCATCAGTATGGGCAGAAAGAAAAGGGCGAATGGGAAATTGAAGAGGAATATAAAAAGAAGCTTGATAAACTTGGGACGGTAATAACCACTCAATCTCATATATTCTCAGGAGTTGAACGTTCAATTACAAAAAAATTCGGAGGATATTCCAGAGTTGAAGTGATTTCGGATGCCCTCAGGTCTCTTTTCGGAAAAGGCTTCAAGGTAGCCATTGAAGTTGCAATTATGGCAGCCGATTCAGGCCATATCCCTGTTTCCGACAACACGGAGATTATAGCGATAGGGGGCACAAGACAGGGTGCCGATGTAGCCCTCGTGCTCAGGCCAGCCCACAGTGGAGATTTCTTTTCCCTTCAGGTTCGGGAAATTATAGCCATGCCGCGAGCAAAAGAAGATTGAAGGGAAAGAAAAAAACAAGAAAAAGGCAAAAAGCAAGAAAAAACCGGGGGAAATAAATTTCTGTGACACAGGTGATTTAGCTTTTTGTTTGAGATTGGGAAGGGCGCTCAGGCAATTCACCAGAATTTACCCTAGTCTCTCACCAGTCCCCAAAGATAAATATATCTTATAGGCATCTATACCCCCGGCATGTCAGCAAAATTTGAAATTCTCGATAAGGACGCAGGCGGCAGGATAGGAAGGCTCAGGACTCCACATGGGACTGTTGAGACGCCTACTGTCATGCCTGTGATTAATCCAAATATTCAGCTTATCTCCCCAAAAGAAATGCGAAACTTCGGGGCAGAGATCCTGATTACCAATTCCTATATCATATACCGCAAGGAAGAACTGAAAAGCGTCGCCCTTGAGAAAGGCTTGCATGGGCTCCTGGACTTTGAAGGGCCCATAATGACGGATTCAGGTTCCTTCCAGCTTTCTGTATACGGATCCGTAGAAGTTACGAATGAAGAAATCCTCGGGTTCCAGCAAAAGATAGGAAGCGACATTATTGTCCCGCTGGACATCCCCACGCCTCCTGATGTTCATTATAGGAGGGCTGAAGAGGAACTCGCGATCACAGCCGAACGCCTGGAAGCAGCCCGCAAGTTTATCCAGGGTGAGCAGCTGCTTGCAGGGCCGGTTCAGGGTTCGACTTATCCTGAACTGAGGGAAAAAGCTGCTTCTCACCTCAAAACCCTCAATTTTGAAGTTTATCCTCTTGGAGCAGTTGTCCCACTCATGGAGGCCTACCGTTATACGGAACTTGTTGATGTAATCGCTGCATCCAAAAAAGGGCTTTCTCCAGCTTCCCCAGTTCACCTTTTCGGGGCAGGGCACCCTATGATGTTCGCACTTGCCGTAGCTCTCGGCTGCGACCTTTTTGATTCAGCAGCCTATGCCCTTTACGCCAAGGATGGGCGTTATATTACTGTAAACGGGACTTACCACGTTGAAAAACTGAATTACCTGCCCTGTTCCTGTCCGGTCTGTACAAGGTACACCGTAGAGGAATTGAAAAAAGCCGACAACAGGGAAGAACTTCTGGGAAGGCACAATCTTTATGCGACCTTTGCTGAGATCAGGCTGATTAAACAGAGTATAAAAGATGGAAAACTACTTGAACTTGTGGAGCAGCGCTGCCGTGCCCACCCGAGGCTTCTTGACGGGTTAAAAGAGCTTTATACTCATTCCTCCTGGCTCGAACAGTTTGATCCGGCTACAAAAAACACTTTCTTCTACTGCGGACCCGAATCCGCTTCCCGCCCTGAAGTCCTGCGTTTTGGAAAACGATTGGATAGGTTCAGCCTGCAAGGTTCGGCAATCATTCGAACAGGCAAGATAAAGGGAGAAAAAGATTATGATCAGATCCTTACTTTCAAAGCGCCTTTTGGAGCATTTCCTGCTGATATGGAAGAAGTGTACCCTTTCAATGCCGAAGTCCCAAAATATCCAGATTATGAAGCCCTCGATACCGCTCTTTCAAATACTCTTAAACTGATAGACCTGAATCCGCAAGCCGAATTCACTTTTGTCTGCGAGAAGGAGTTCAGGCATCCTTTGATCGAAGAGATACGTAGAAAAGCAAAACTGATATACAGGGAAGACTGGAAAAAAGAATAAGTTCTAAGGTGCTCATTAACGGCGCCGGATACCTTGTAAGTGCTTCAGAGTTACTCAGAATCACTCAGAATCAAAACTTGGCTCAAAAAGATAAAAAGAAAACGTTTTTGAGATGCAAACCTTTATAGAATTTATCTGTAAAGAATCCTCTAAACAGGGAAAGAGCAGCATAAAGTACAAAAATCTAATAAAAACTTCCATACAAACCAGAAAAGTCTAGGTGAAACTATTGTCCCTTACAGCAAGAATCGGGGAACTCAGTCCTTATCTGCGGCTGTTGAGACCCGAACTCTACTACATGGACCTTACCCTACCCGCCTCGAGTGCAATCCTTGCTTCTTATTTGGCGACCGGGGGGCTCCCTGAATTTTTTCCCTTCCTGATTGCAGTAATAGGCGGCTTTGCAGCCATCACAAGTTCTTATGTTTTCAATGACTGCTGCGATATCGATATTGATACTATCAACCTGCCTGACCGCCCCCTACCCTCAGACAGCGTGTCAAAGAAATCTGCGTTTATCTATGCCCTCTTTTTATTAGCAGTCGCGGGCGCAGCAGCCATTTATCTGAATCCTGAGTCTCTCATTGTCCTTTTTATTGCGGCTGCTACTATCACAATTTATTCAAGTTTTGCAAAAAGGAGTACTTTCCTGAGTTTTTTACCTGTTGGTATCTCTTATGGGCTCGTACCTATCGGTGTCTGGCTTGCCTTTGATCCTGCAGGAATCCTGAAAGGCAATGACGGAGTAATTCTCCCCTTGTCAGCTATCTGTTTCGGGCTAATGATTTGCGTTACGGATTGGGCCTTTACCCTTGGAGGAGTTTCCAGAGATGTAGAAGGGGATAGACTGAAAGGTGCCCCTACAATGCCTGTGACCTTTGGAATTCCCTTTACTGCTCGATTCGTTACCTTCTGGTGGATTGTGGGAGTTATCGCGTCCGTGATCATAGGCTGGTCAGCTCAGCTTGGGCCTGTATACTTTGCAGGAGCCCTTGCTTCAGGGCTCTGGATGCTTGCCCAGTGTTTAGATTTTATCAAAAATCCCACCCCTGAGAGGGGCGGGGCGCTCTTCGTTAACGGCTCAAATTATAGAGCGATTATGTTTGGGTCAATGATCCTTGATGTGGCGCTCTGTATTTATGCAGGAGCTTACACTTCCATTCTCTGGTAAAAAGGAGAAAATAATGGATGCAGATATTATTGTAATAGGGGCATCTCCTGCAGGGCTGATGGCTGCAAGGAATGCCTGTGAAAAAGGACCGTCAGTTCTTTTACTGGAAAAAAAAGAGGAAATAGGGCATCCTCCCCATCCTGCAAATTCTTTTTTTAAGGGAATGCTCGATAAATGCGGAGAAAAAGCAGACCCTTCTTATGTTCTGCATTATCTCAAAGGCATGAAGATTATTTCCCCTTCAGGAAGAACTGTGGAGGTCGAAACACCCGGATACGCTATTGACAAAACGGCGTTCGACAGATTTTATGCGAAGAAAATAATTAAAACCGGCGTAGACCTTCGAAAAGGAGTAACAGTTCAAAATATCCAAAAGGAAGGAGAGAAATTTACTGTCAGCACTTCTGCAGGGTCATTTACCTCTAAACTGATTATTATCTCCGACGGCATAAATTCAAAGTTGGCTTCCCTTCTAGGCTTGAAAACAATGAAACACCCTGAAGATATTGCCTGGGGAATTGAACTGGATGTCAGAAGTCCTGGACTTGGGAAATCGAAAATGTTTGAGTATTATGTAGGGAACCACGCTCCTGGCTGGAAAACTACATACGCCCCAAGAGGCGGCGATAATGCCGCAGTTGGAGCCTATGTACGCAGATGCGGAACTGACGTAATGCCATACCTTAATGCCTGGGTTGAAAATTTCAAAAAGCTTAAAGGGCTCGAAGAGCTTGAAGTTGTAAGAAAACTTTCTGGTGGAGACCCTATAGTAACAATTCCCAATGAGTACATAACCGACGGGATAATGGTTGTTGGTGGGGCAGCAGGCCAGTCAGGAATAGGCTATGCAATGAGGGCAGGCCAGATATGCGGAGATGTGGCTTCTGATGCCGTAAGAAAAGGAGATGTTTCAAAATCTGCCCTGTTAGAGTACCGGAAAACCTGGGAAAAGGAGTTTAAGATTGAGCACTACATTGGCAGGATAGGACTTGAGACTCTCAGAAAAATGACGGATAGAGAAATCGATGAAATGGCAAAGGTCTTTGAAAAGCAGGATCTCTCATTTATTCATGGAAGTTCAGTTGAACAGGCAATGCAGGTTTTCGCGTTTATGTTAAAGAAAAAACCCTCTGCAATTTTAAAGTGCAGAGCATTCCTTAGAAACAAGTAAACAGAAATTTAAAAGAGCAAAAAAGAACAGAACCAATAGGGCATTATCTTCAACGGGTGCAGGAAAAATTATGCAATACGATTTTTATAAAAGGCTCTTTCTTAGAGTTTATACTGAAATCGAAGACGGATACATGAGGATGAAAACCAGCGGAGCTGCATCCATCCTTATGAGGAAATATCTTGAGAAAAACCTCTCTCTTTTTGAAGGCGAAAAACCTGCAAAAGTCGAGGCTGACAGGCTTATCTGTTCAACCTGGATGCCCCCTGTGCCAAGCCCGGGTTTTGACCGCCTTGTAAAAAGCCAGTTTTTTTCTATCCTGGGAAAAATGATCCCGGATCAGGTAACTATTTCTATCACTGAAGAATGCCCGAATAACTGTATTCACTGTGCTCTGCCTGATACGAAAAACCGGGAAAAACTTGCCCCCGATACTGTAAAATCCACAATCGATCAGGTGCTTGAAATGGGCACAACCTATGTGATCTTTGACGGAGGCGAACCCCTGACCTATCCTGGCTTAGAAGAGCTGATAAGGTATGTGGACCCTGAAAAGGCCATTACAGGCATGTTCACCTCAGGGGTAGGGCTGACCGAAGAACGCGCCAGCCGCCTGAAAAAAGCAGGCCTTTATTCCCTTACTGTCAGCTTTGACAGCGCGTATGAAGATAAACACGATTACGTAAGGGGCAGGAAAGGAGTTTTTAAAAGCGCGGTTGAAGCCGTCAAAAATGGACTTAAGGCAGGGCTGCTTGTAAATATATATGTGGTGCTTTCCAGGGACAATGTGAACGAGCTTGAAGAACTTTATGCCCTTGCATCGGAGCTTGGAGCCCACGAACTTTCTTTCTACGAAATAGTCCCGACTGGCAGGTGGATAGACCACGCCTCCGAAATTCTAACCCCAAAAGATCTGAGAAAATTTGATAATTTCGTATCCAGAGCCAGGGAAAAAGAGGGTCCCAGGGTATTTCCCATCCCACAGGTCATGAAGACCACAGGCTGCATGGCAGGCAGGAAGTGGCTCCATATTACCCCGGAAGGAAATATTCTCCCTTGTGCCTGTATCCCGATCCCTTATGGAAATGTCCATAAAGACCGGATAAAGGATGTCTGGGAAAAGATCAGGAAAGACCCTGCATATAATGCAAAGTGCTGCCTTATGAGAAATCCCGAATTCAGGGAGAAGTACCTGAAGCTTTCAGAGTAAATGGGGACAAGTATTGAGATTTCAAAGTGAATTGGGGAAAAATATATTCAGAAGATTTTTAATTTTTTTTCAATTTCTTATTTCTGCTCTTTTAATAGTTTTGAGATAGGGAGCGCTTTTAATAGTTTTGAGATAGGGAGCGTTTTTAATAGTTTTGAGATAGGGAGCGCTTTTAATAGTTTTGAGATAGGGAGCGCTTTTAATAGTTTTGAGATAGGGAGCGCTTTTAATAGTTTTGAGACAGGGAGCGATAGCTAACAAAACTTAAGTTGCCTGGAATATAGAACCTAAAATATAGAAAACAGAGATATAGAGCAATCTATCTGACGAAAATAGAGCCAGTAACAGGCACCGACTGTGCCGGAAAAATGGGGAACGCAGGCAGTTTCTACCTGCAACGAAAATTGAGCTTTTCAGCAATGTATATTTTATTATGTAAGATGAATTAGACTAAACCCGACCTCTGAAGAGTCATCAGATCCTCGGTAGTGAGTTTTGCTCCGCCCTTGAACTTTTCGAAGATGGACTTAGCATCCTTCTGAAGCTCGGACTTGATAATGCGGGATTTCCCATCTCTGTCTTTTCTCCTGAGTTTGAAAATTTCTTTATCAAGATCCCGAATTTCCTTCTGGGCGTTGATGAAAGCCTTATGCTGTTCGTCAGCTGCTTCCTGGGCTTTTACAAATTCCCTATGAGCAATGTCAGACTCTGCTCTGGTTCTGTCAGCCTCTTTGAAAGCGGTAATCATTTTCTCATGATATTCCTGAGCCTGCCTGGCATACTCGGCTAGCTGGTTGTGGTACTCTGAGGCTTCATCTCGGATTTTCTGGGCATCATCCAAAATATTCTTCAGTTCGTGGTTGCTCTCAAGCTGGACTTTTTTGACCTGATACTGCTTTTGAAGCTGAGTGATCTTGCCAACGAGTTCCCTTTCCTTGCTTGTGCTCAGGACTTCAGTCTGCTGGGCAAATTCAAGGCGGTCGATATCCTTTCTCAGAGATTTGATTGATGGGCCGCCCAGGTTATTTTGCTTCCTGATGGAATCTGCTTTTGCAAAGAGATCGTTTGCCCTGGCATTGGTGTCATCACGCTTGCTCTTGTACTCGCTGACCTTCTCATTAATTTCGTCCCTGAGGACTTTTAATTCCTGGGCTTCGTTGATAAGGTCTTTTGTCTTCTTGTTCAGGTCATTACGCTTTGCAGCAAGGGCGCTAGCCTCTGCATTTAGAGTATTCCTTTTTTCCTTGGATTCTTCAGAAATGTCTTTCAAATCTGATCTTTTTTTCTGCAATTCTTTTAGCATCTCTTATTGTGCCTCCCGGTCCAGCAAAAAAGCTGGCGTTTTAGTAGTTCTATTGTTCGATGTCGACATGCTGTGCTTGATTACAACATTTATAAGAAAGAGATTCAAGAACAGGGATAACGGCTCTAAGATCTTTTTTTGTTATGACCACGTCCGCGTATTCCCTCAGTATGGGCTTGGGATTGAAAGCTATGGCAAAACCTGCCCTCTCAAAGACACAGGCATCATTTGCACCATCCCCGACAACCACACATTGCTCTGGCCGGACTCCATTGAGCCTGGCAAGCTTCTCGAACACTTTTGCTTTGGAGTCGCTCTGTGTGATGGGGCCGATAACTTTGCCTGTAAGGCAGCCGTCTTCCACAAGCAGTTCGTTGGAAACAACGAAATCGATACCAAGCACTTTGCCTATCGTATCGGCAGAAATGGTAAATCCACCTGAGATCATTGCAGTTTTAAAGCCCCTACTTTTGACATAGAGGATAAGTTCTGCTGCTCCAGGCATCAAATTGATCTGGTTTACCGCATCAAGGGCAGTTTCGAGGGGAAGTCCCTTAAGAAGCCTGACCCTTTCGATAAGCGCTTGCTCAAAATCAAAGTCTCCATACATCGCTTTCTTCGTAATCTCCTCTACTTTGCTTACAATACCTGCAGCCCTGGCGAGCTCATCGATGGTCTCAGCGTCTATAAGGGTGCTATCCATATCAAAAACAATCATTTTGTTTTCAGTAGAATTATTATGCGTAGGACAGTTCACTCAATCAAAACCTGGACCTGAATAACTACTAGATATATTGGGACAATTTCCCGAAAAAGGGCATGCTGCCTGGTGTACTTTTCTTCAGGGTGACCCCTGCAACTTATTATAATATATTTGCCCTGACATTAAAAGCCCACCAACAGATAAAGTTTTCGAATTATAATACTGGTTCTGTGAAACAAAACCACAAAACAACAGCATTGATGTCAATGTTTTTGAATGAAATAAATCACATCCTTTTTAAACTTTTCGGAGGATCAGGTAAACCTACTGAATAATAGTTATAAATTGAATACATATTTATAAAATAAAATTGGTAAGTAACAAAGTTGCCAAAAGGATTATAAACCCTTTAGGAATTCCATTATTGAAGAAATTGGCTTAACACAGGATTTTGAGAAAAATGGTCAATATAGGTTTTATAAAAATGGGCAACCTGGGAATGAGCCAGGTTATCAATTTAATCCAGGATGAAATTGCAGCAAGAGAGGGAATTACAGTACGTGTATTTGGTACAGGTGCCAAAATGGGCCCTGCCGATGCTGCAGATACTGAAAGTTTCAAGCAGTGGAACGCCGACTTTGTGGTAATTATCAGCCCTAACGCAGCAGCTCCGGGTCCCAAAGCAGCTCGCGAAATATGGAAAGACGTCCCCTGCATTGTGGTCTCAGACGGTCCGACAAAGAAAGAAGCCAGAGAAGCTCTCGAGCAGGAAGGTTTCGGATATATCATCCTCCCAGTAGACCCCCTTATCGGAGCAAAGAGAGAGTTTCTTGACCCCGTGGAGATGGCATCCTTCAATGCCGATGCAATGAAAGTGCTGTCCATTTGTGGTGTTGTTAGACTCATTCAGGAAGAACTTGACAATGTAACTGACCAGGTTGCTTCAGGAAAATCAGGAAAGGCACTGGAGCTTCCACACATTTTTGCAAAACCAGAAAAATGTGTTGAGCATGCAGGCTTTGCAAACCCCTATGCAAAAGCAAAGGCTCTTGCAGCCCTTCACATGGCTGACAAAGTGGCACAGGTTAACTTCCCTGCATGTTTCATGTTAAAAGAAATAGAACAGGTTTGCCTGGCAGCCGCAGCTGGACATGAGATAATGGGAGCTGCCGCGCAGCTTGCAATACAGGCAAGAGAGATTGAAAAATCCAATGATACCGTATTCAGGCAACCCCATGCAAAGGACGGCACTCTGCTGAAAAAAGTAAAATTATACCAGAAGCCAGAGTAAATCCGGGTAAATTCCCGAGAGCCCAAAGGTTTGAAACCGGAAACCGATTGGAGGAACGAAGATTTCCCCAGGAAATCGCGAGAACAAATCCTCCAATAATCTCTTTTTTTCAATTCATCGTCCGAATAATTTATTGTCCGAATAATTTATTATCCGAATAATTCGTCATCTGAATGTCCGACTACTCATCATCTGAATGTCCGACTACTATTCTACCAGATCTATTTCTTTGCATCCTCAACTTCTTGCAGTACCGATGTGTATTCATGAAAAACAGAGGGAAGATCTATAATAGCCAGTATGTCTACAATCCCAATAGCTGCAATAACTTTCCCATCCTTTGAGTGAATGGGAGCAACAACCACATTTTTCCCCCTGTATACACCTTCTGTAGGAACTTCGTGGACAACTTCATTTATTTTCAATACTTTTTCCAGCACAGGTCCTGTGTAATCTCTGTCAAGAATTTTCCCATTTTCCAGGCGAAGTCCTTTTCGCTTGAGACTGCGAATGGTTGTAGGAAGTCCTATGACTGAGTGCACTGCAATTGCTAGGGCCTCAAGGTCTTCGGGTCCTGAATCTTCTGAGATAGTTAGGGAAGTAATTTATTCACCCCCATAAATAACTGGAGACCGAGTAGACATAAAGTAATGGCTTTTCAAAAACGAAAAGCGGAATCTTACTTTCAGGTCATATTTAGAATATGTTTTTCCAAAGGATATATAATCACTCCTCATTTTCAAGGGCTTTTATAAACGCCTGTTTATGCAGTTCTCCTGACTCATGGATTCCCCCAAGTTCGCCACGTGCCGCCCTGCAGGGGTAATGCTGGATCAACAGCCCGGCTTTTGGAGGCGCATCTTTTATCGATGTTCCAACAATTTCTTTAGCCATATGCCAGGTACTCCCGCATGGAGCACCTTTTATTACTTTGACATCGGCAATTTTCCCGCCTTTTGTCCTTACCTTCAGGACAGGAAGCCCAAAGATATCCGCAAACGGCCTGTTGAAATCGTTGGGCTCAAGACTGCAGCAAATCTCGTCTACCTCAATATCCATACCTGATACTTCGGAGATCTTTTTGAGTTCGGGAATTGAAGCCTTGGATGGCCCACCCGGAACTATAAGAGAGCGCACTCCAGCTTCTGCCGCAAGCTTTGCAATTGCAGAAGTTAGATCCGGATGCAAAGAGTAAGTAATTATAATTTCGGCAGAAAAAACACGCCTGTCAAAATTAAGACCTTCCAGATATTCATCGGGCTCTTCAATAAATCCAGGCACGAACTCAGGCAGGTCAGCGGTCAAGACTGAAAAATCGCTGTGCTCCCTGACAGTCTCAATCAGACGGTGCCCGTATTTGCCCCGTGTAATAACTCCTATTACAGTCATTACTCTAAGTTATTTTTAATATTGTATAAATAGATGCTTATTTAATCTTTGATTTCAACCCTATGGATATCAAATTAGATCAGGGATTTTAAAAGCTAATTTGAGATCCTCACAGGAGATATTCGAAAATGGAAAAAGACGAAAACCTTAAAGAAATAAAATCTTTGCTTGAAAGATATACAAATGCTCACGGAATTTCAGGCTTTGAAGATGATGTCCGGGAACTTCTTGAAAAGGAGCTTGAACCTTATGTTGACACTATGCGTAAAGACTGCATGGGAAACCTTATAGCAGTCAAAAAAGGAGAAGGTCCTTCTATAATGCTGGCTGCCCATATGGATGAAATAGGGTTCATGGTCAGATATATTGATGATAATGGTTTCCTCAGGTTTGTCGGGATTGGGGGATGGTTTGACCAGACCATTCTTAACCAGAGAGTTATAGTTCACGGTAAAAAGGGTTCTATTCCCGGAGTTATCGGGTCCAAGCCTCCTCATGTAATGAAAGAGGAAGACAGGAAAAAGCCCGTGAAGCGGGATGATATGTTTATTGATATCGGGGCAAAAAACAGGGAAGATGCTGAAAACCTGGGAATTGAGATAGGCACGCCAGTCTCAATCGACAGGGAGTTTGTGTCTCTGGCAAACGGAAAGGTGACTTCCAAGGCTTTTGACGATCGGGCAGGTCTCGTGATCCTGATTGAGGTTATGAAACGGCTTTCCAAAAATAAAATTGAAGCAAATGTCTATGCCGTGGGTACCGTCCAGGAAGAGGTAGGACTGAAGGGAGCAAGAACCTGTGCCTTTGGAGTTTGTCCAGATCTTGCACTTGCCCTTGACACGACTATTCCTGGAGACCATCCAGGCATCAGTAAAACTGATTCTTCCCTGGAACTCGGGAAAGGCCCTGTAATTACTGTAGCCGATGCGTCCGGAAGAGGCCTTATAGCCCATCCGCAGATTCTTAAGTGGCTTAAAGAAACTGCTGCTGAAAATAAGATTCCCTACCAGCTTGGCGTTGGATCAGGAGGCACAACCGATGCAACCTCAATACACCTCTCAAGAGAAGGTATCCCTACAGGCACAGTCAGCATAGCGACGCGGTACATCCATTCCCCTGTTGAGGTCCTGGATACGGCAGATATTGAAGCGTGCGTTTCTCTCATTGTAAAAGCAATAGAAAAAGTAGGCAAATACTTTTAAAGCCTTTTTCTTTCAATTTTTTTGGCTCTTCGCTGTTTTGTATGGGTAATTTATTATGAGAATCTCAAATTAGGATTTTGACTTAAAAACCTATTCTTTTTTCCACCAACTCTGATAGGACTTTCCTTTATTCGATAGTAGCAACTTTAAATTATGCCAGATATGCTGTTCTTATGTGGAAATACAGTATGTTATATAAAGGAGTCCTCTTCGAGGACTCCCTCGAAAATTATCTTAGCAGAGAAAATACTTCAATTTGTCAA
>DADO01000118.1:0-996 GCA_002509325.1 Methanosarcina sp. UBA402
CATGCAGGAACCTCATCAAAAAAGTATCTTCTGCACTCCCGATAAACGACCTGAGCTTCTGCGCCAGCCTGAAATAGAATACTGTATCATCAAGTTTTTCCCCGGTTGTATCATACTCAAGAATCTCAAGCCTGTACCCGGACTTAAGCTGGTTTAGGAGGGCATCTATCATTTCAGGGTTTTCGATGTTAAGACCCACAACAAGCCTTTCAGGATGTTGCCCCCTCTCATCAAAATCAAGAAAGATAATGTTTGCTCCAGATGAAGTAATATAATTCAAGAAGTCAAATAAAGCACCAGGACAATTCGGGAGATAAACATGGAATTTCAGAAAAGCTACAGGCTGAAGGGAGGTCTGGAGATAACCTATTTTTTCTAACTCTTCGCGGATCTTCTCATAAGCCTGTGGAACAGCAGTCACTTCAAAGAAAACTGTATACATGTCTATCCTGCGGTCGTACTGAATCCTGTCAATATTTCCTTCGTGTCGCTTGATAATTTCAGCCGCCCTGTGCAATGCCCCTGGTCTATCAGGCATGAAGGCAATAAAAGAGAACTGTTCCATTAGACATCCCCATTAACACACCTATTTCTTGATAACTTATAAAATCCTGTTTTACTTTAAGCTTTCCTGCTAGCACTAGAGAAAGGAAATGGAAAATTTAAGGTTCAAGCACAAGAGCAAGAAGTCCCAGAGCTTCAAAAGCTTCAGTAATCTCTAGAAGAGGACTCTCCTTTCTATAAAAAAGATGAGAATTGCATGCACAGTCCGTGCACCCAAATCCAGACACAAAATCCCCTCCGATCCTGCTAGCAAGTGTACATTCAAATCGGGCAGAAGTAAAAGCATAAACTACTGAAATCAGCCTGAAAGCCTGATTCAGATGAAGATAATCTACATGCCAACTGGGATTCCGGTCCCGGTTCCGGGAAAGGTTGATGTGCCTCTTTACCCGTTTCAGACCCCCTGGCCCCAGAGCCGATCCCACATATATA
>DADO01000118.1:1054-4424 GCA_002509325.1 Methanosarcina sp. UBA402
TTTTCCGGAAAAAATGTCCTTTTCAGAATAAGTATTTTTTTCAGAGTAAACATTTTTCTCGGAATAACCATTTTTTTCGGAAAAAACCATTTCAAGACCTCAATCTAAGTTCATAGACCTTAATCTAAGATCAAGGCCTCAATTTATTTCCTGAGACCTGAAAGTACTTTTCAAGCAGANNGAAAGAGAACTCGCCCTTTTTGCCCACTTCAAGCTTGCAGGCTCGGTTTTCGAATATCAAACAGTAGACGCCTTTTCCGGAAAAAATATCATTCTCAGAATAAATGTCTTTTTCAGAGTAAGAATTCATCTCTGAATAAGCGTTTTTTTCGGAAAAACTCATTCTAAGACCTCAATCTAAGTTCAAAACCTCAATTTATTTCCTGAAACCTGAAAGTACTTTTCAAGCAGAGGCTCGACCATTTCCTCCAGTATTTCCTTTCCTTTAAGCGCTTCAACCCAGGAAACAGGTATGGCTTCAATTCCCAGTCTGGCTCCAAGAATGCCTCCTGCTACGCTCCCAACCGAATCCGAGTCACCAGTAATGTTCACTGCGGTCTGTATTGCTTTTTTGTAGTCATTCGGATAGCGTAATATACAGAAGTACGCCAGGGCAAATGTTTCATCCGCGTACCAGCCCTGTCCGAGTATTCTTAAGGCGTCTTCATCTCCGACATCACTGTAAGCCATATTATAGGAACTCTTCAGGGCACGTGTGAACTCCTGAGAGATCCCCTGAGTAACTTCTAAAAGAGGAGAACGCATTTCTCTGGGTTCCACCCCGTCAAGGGCAAGTTTCACTGCGTATGCCCCTGCAATAGAAGCAGCTTCTGCAGAAGGATGGGAATGAGTAATTCTCCCGGAAAGCAGGGAAACTCTAACCAGTTTATCAGGATCATTTCGGTAGATGAAACCAAGTATTCCAGCCCGCATAAGGCTTCCGCAGGTTTTAGAGCTGATCCCGGACTTGCTCCAGTGAATCCCATCTTTAAGGTTCAGGGCTGCACCTTTTGTGGTTGCTCCTGCTCCCAGGTCAGGTTCATCGAGCCAGAGCACAAGTTCCTGTGTTATATGGCTCATAAGCTCAGAAAGTTCGAGTTCTGCTCCTCGAAGCAGGCCCCTGGCAAGTACGAGCATTAACTGGGTATCGTCAGTCCAGGGAGAATCAGGCTGGGGTTCAAGGATTCCATTTTCGCCGTACTTCCTTTTTATCTGCTCAAGAGTCAGATGTTCTACTGGGCGCCCGAGGGCATCTGCACATGCTGTGCCGTAAAGGTAGCCGCGCAGTTTTTTTTCGATATTTGACATATCCTGCAGATTTTTTGTGCTCATGATCCAATCCCGTTTATTTTACTTTTGACCTATAAACATTAAACGCGTATCAAAGAAAAAACATTGTATCGAAAAAGATCAAGTAATAGTGAGAAAATTGTGCAAAAATAAGATAGACAAAAGTTAAGGGGATAAGCTGACAAACTGAACCGGAAAATTAATGAAACTGATTTCAAAGATTTGGGAGATAGTAAGGAAAATTGATTTTGAAAGAGTTAGATGAAAGAGTTATGAAAGAGTTAGATATTTGAGGAAAAGAAATTTGTGTTAAAAAATTAAGTGTAAAAGAAAATTCTGTATAAAATTGATTGTAAAAAAGAAAAGTGCTCCGATGGGGATTTGAACCCCAGTCGCAGGAGTGAGAGTCCTGAATGATTGGCCGAGCTACACTATCGGAGCGGATCGTAATTATGCTGTGCCTCTCAGGCAGCATATCTTCAAGTAATTTATAAAATATAAACCTTTCGTCTAACTTTTGAAAAATACGAAAATTGCCGGATGGGTTTTATCCCATCCAGCGCGCTTAAGAAAAGTTTTTCTTAAAAAGCCTTCCTTAAACTTGAAAATCGTATCCGATTTTAACCACTCAGACCGACTATCAGAACCGATTATACGAACATAGCCTGGGGAATTGAGGGTTCCTCAGTGTTTACAACCTTTTCGTGTGCCTTGAGGAAGTCATCCATTGTGATCTGTTTACCGCGCCTGCGCAGCACAAAAATCCCGGCTTCCTTGACAATAACGCTGATTTCTGCCCCGCTCATGCCTGTCATGACTTTTGCGAGTTTCTCGAAATCCACATCATCCGCAAGTTTCATCTTGCGAGTGTGAATCTTAAGGATTTCGACCCTTCCTTTCTCGTCAGGGAGCGGAACTTCGATGGATCTGTCAAACCTACCAGGCCTGAGGAGAGCTGGGTCAAGCAGGTCAATCCTGTTGGTTGCTGCAACCACTTTTACATTACCTTTCGGGTCAAAACCGTCCATTTCCGCAAGGAGCTGGAGCATTGTCCTGTTTACCTCTGCCGAGCCGCTTGTTCCGTCGTAAGTCCTCATGCTGCCGACAGCATCGATCTCATCTATAAAGAGAATGCTTGGGGATTTATCCCGTGCAAGCTGGAAAATATCTTTGACAAGCCTTGAGCCTTCACCTACGAATTTCTGAACCAGGTCAGAACCTGACATCCGGATGAAAGTCGCTTTTGCCTGAGAGGCTATAGCCTTTGCAATAAGAGTCTTGCCAGTTCCCGGGGCACCATGAAGCAGGACACCTGAAGGAGGCTCGATCCCAAGATCCTCAAAAAGCTCGGGCTCGGTAAGCGGCAGTTCAACGCTTTCCCGGACTTCCTGGAGTACCTCTTCCAACCCACCAATCATACTGTAGTCCACCCCAGGAGAGTTAATGAGTTCCATGATCTGAGCCCGGACATCAGCGGCTCTGCTAACTATGGAGATGATTGAGTATGCTCCGTTTACTGCAACTCTCATGCCAGGTTCAATCTTTTCAATGCATTCCTCAGGGATCTGAGTAAGTACCTCCTGGTTGTTCCCATGCTGCCTTATAAGCGCAATTTCCCCGTTTACCTCAAGAATAGTTGCAATAAAGAGAGGAGGCTCGGTAAGCTGTTCCAGATGAGCTTTCAGTTTATTGATTTCCTGAAGGTGCCTGCCTGTTGCTACACTTGCCTCAAGGAGCCGGGCCTTCATGTTCTCATTCTGGACCCTTATGATTTCTATTTCGGTTAAGAGAGATTTCACATCTTCGGTATCGATCTTCCCGCACTCAAGCTGGAACTCTACCTTTGTTTTGATGTCTTCCATAGAAGATCTTATTGCACTACTTTCGGACATTTGAAAACACCTTTTTTATTACGTGAAATTGAATTTATACATAGTTTTAAACATTATCTATTTGTATTCGGTTAAGGATTTTGTTAACCCAAAATTGACTACTCATATTCTAATCGTATATTGATATCCAATTTTGTAGTTGACGAAAATTACGATGAAAGTAATATGTTTGGAACAATTCGCATCTT
>DADO01000207.1 GCA_002509325.1 Methanosarcina sp. UBA402
GAGATGGAGTCGTTTTTTGAGATCATAATAAACGACTCCATTGTCTTCAATACTTTTTTAATTATGCCATCATTTGTAAAAAACAGGTTTCGGAACTAAGGATATTCGGAACTACTGATAAATCAATGAGGCTTATATAAAGTTCAAAAGAGAACAAATCAAGTGTTTGTCTTACGAACATAGGCATGAACACTGAATTTGAGTAAAGCTGCGGTTTGAGGCTTTATTTCTTTTCTTATTTTTTTGATATAGTGTTTTCTTAGTGATGAAGGCACTTTCACTAGATTCTACTTTTTCCTGTTACTTTTTGTTATCTACTGAGCAGTTCTACCTCAAGTTATTTTGAAATAATCTTCCTTTCGAAGCCGTATAAGTAAATATATTTTTTAAAACTTAATTATTATATTTGGCCCATATAATTTTTTAAAAAAATATTTAGTTTTTTATAATTCTGTGACGAAAATCGAAATGTTTATCTATTCTTCTAATATTTCCACAGTATGAAATATTTTAATAATTATATACATATTTTATATATGTATATTGTTTTCATGATTCGTGAAAATAACAGGACGAGAGGTGAGATAAGAAAGGACATTTGAGTTCATGATAAATAATTGGCTCAGTTCGGAAGATGAAAAGAGGACAAAACTCATTTCATTAAATGAGTTTTAGCAAATAAATCGTAACAAATTATCTCACAAAAATAAATTTTCAATCATTTCTCATTGATCTTTTCTTGAAGATAAATCATGATGAGTTCTCTGATTAACGAAGTTAACCGATTATGGAGTTGTTTATATGGCTTTGAGAAGATTAACTAGTTTGGCCGTTATCGCAATCTTATTGATATTAGCATCAGGGACTGCTAATGCAGCAGTTTCTATTTCTGATGGACTCGATCTTTCGGGTAAGACAATAGTTATTGACCCAGGGCATAAATCTGATGAGGTTAGTAGATCAATGCCACCAAATGGTTCAGGAGAATATTACATAAATCATGAAGTTGCTACAATCTTAGAGCAGCTTCTAATTAAAGATGGGGCAAATGTTTATCTAACCGATAGAATGGGAGATGAAGAGGAGCCAGGTATAGGAACACGTGCAAAATCTGCTATCAGTCAAGACCCCGATTTGTTTATCTCAATACATACAAACGCAGCAGGACCAACTTCAAGAGGCACAGAAGTATGGGTATGGAGTGCAAATGATAAGTCTGGGTTTAGAGAGAGAGAATTAGCAGAACTGGTATATAATAGTGTAATTGAAAAAACTCAACAGAAATCTACTCGTGGAATAAGGGAGAAACAGAGCCCATGGGATGGCAAGACAGATCCTTGGTACCATCTTGGTGTTCCAATATTATCTGACTATGAATATCCTTGCCCAGCAGTTCTTGTTGAATTAGATTTCACAACTTACGAGTCATCTGTCATTTTTAATGGGAAAGAATATAAGAATATGCGCCAATTGATGTTGTCTCCAGAATATCAAAAAAGTGCAGCAGAAGCCTTACGTAGCGCTATATTTGATTATTTTTATTATGATGATCATTTTAAAAAATTGGATCTTATCTTTTTGATAGATACAACTGGAAGTATGTGGGACGATATCGAGAGTGTAAAAGCTTCAGCCAATAAAATTGTAGAAGCCTTAGATTCAAAAAATTGTGACTACCGAGTATGTGTGGCAGACTATAGAGACTACCCCATGTATCCATATGGACAACCTGGACTTGACTATGTGTACAAATTGGATCTTGCTTTTTCAAGTGATAAAGATGTGATAATAAAATCAATAAATAATTTAGATTTAGGAAATGGCGAAGATTGGGAGGAATCTGTTTACTCGGCGCTTGTAAAAGCAATTAGTGATCCTGATAAGGATCTGAGCAATCAGGATAATTATGGTTGGAGAAAAGGGGTAACTAAATGTATAATTTTAATGGGAGATGCGCCTCCTCATATTCCTGAAGAGTGGGAGGGGGGCTACTCCTTAGATGATGTAGTTTACTGGTCAGAACATGTTGATCCAGTAGCTGTTCATAGCATAAGGATTGGTTCCGATAGTTCAACTTATAGTGAGTTCTCAGAGATCTCCAAAAGGACCGGAGGAAGTATCTATACTGCAGATAGCGCTGAAGATCTTGTCGATACTATTGTGGAAGTAATCGAAGATATAGATACTATGCCTCCAGAAAGTATCAATAACCTTACTTTGGAGGACAAAACTTCCACATGGATCAAGTGGGCCTGGACCAATCCTTCTGACCCAGATTTTAACCACACTAAAATCTACCTTAATGGTATCTTCCAGACCGATACCTCTGCTGAATATTTCAATGCCACTGGCCTCGAACCCGATACAAGTTACACAATCAGTACGCGCACGGCGGATATCTATTGGAATGTGAATGAGACTTGGATCAATGCGACAGTTACTACCGAAAAAGCACTTATGCCTACTTTCCCAGGCTGTACTAATCCACCGATAGATCTGGACCAGGACGGTCTCTATGAGGATATCAATGGAAACGGGGAACTGGACTTCGATGACGTTGTAGTGTATTATGATAATATGGATTGGATTGAAGAAAACGTTTCTATTGTTTTCTTTGACTATAACAAAAACGGTTTAATTGATTTTGATGATGCTGTAAAACTTTATGATATGCTTTAAGGAGATAAAACCATGAATAAGTTACTTAGAGTTTTAATTCTTCTCGGGATCTTTCTTGGACTCGGGATATCATGTGCATCAGCAGCACATGTCGTTTCGTTTAATCCTCAAACAGTTGAGGTGCAACCAGGCTCTTCTCAGAATTTCCAGATTGTGATGGATGAAGTTCCTGCAGGACTGGCAGGTTTCAACATTACAATTTCTGTTTCAGA
>DADO01000221.1:0-2615 GCA_002509325.1 Methanosarcina sp. UBA402
AAAAATTAGTGAACTACTGATGTTGGTTATGAGAACTCTTTGGGATTTTACTTACTCAAAAAGTTAGTTTGGAAAAATTAGTTTGGCTCAGCAATTTTTCTAATTACATTCAGCATCCCGGGTTCAAAGGGTTTTACTATAAAACCCATGGCGCCTACTTTTGTGGATTCTGTTATCAGGATCTGGTAACCAAGAGAGGAAAACATTGCCATCTTTGCTTCGTGATCTATATCAAGGAATTTATTCAATGATTCTTTCCAATTCATATTGTCTGGCACATTTTCCGATACATTATCCAGCACATTATCAGGTGCCATTATATCCATTAATACAAGATCAGGCTTTACTTCCAGATATTTCTCAAAGGCTTCCTCCTCATCAGCCACTTCAGCAACTACTTCATGCCCGTGTTTAAAAAGAGTATCCCTGATGGCCATTCGCATAAATTCGGCATTTTCTACAATCATAACTCTTGCCATTTAATCCCCTCTTTTTTATTTTTATTAAGAAAATTAAATTATTCCATGATTTTCACGTACACTTCTTTTAGTCTAACACTCTCTACTTGCCTGTAGCTGAGAATTCTATCATAAGTCTACGTAACTCAACTGTTTTATTTTTTTTGGTCAAAATTAAGAAAGAGGATTTCCTTTTTGCAGCACTTTATAGCAGCCATCTAAATTCTAAAAAACTAAACGTTTCACACTCCTGAGCGAAGCATGATAATCACTCATTAGCAATTATCGCTTATTAGCATTTATCGCTCATTAACAATTATCCCTCATTAGCAATTATCGCTCATTAACATTTATCGCTCATTAACAATTATCGCTCATTAACATTTATCGCTCATTAACATTTATCGCTCATTAACAATTATCACCCATTAACAATTATCACCCATTAGCAACTATCACCCATTAGCAACTATCGCTCATTAGCAACTGTAACTCTTAAAGGAAAGCCCTCCTCTGAAATGATAAGAAAACGTCTTATACCAAAATTCCTATTATTGCTTCCAGAAGAGGTTCAACCACCACCTGCTATAAGGCTGGGGTAAAAACGCCTTAAAATGCCTATTGAGGAACCTTAATGAATAATCCATTAAAAGTAATAAGAGAAACAAAACCTCTTGTACATCATATAACGAACTGGGTAACTATTTACGACTGTGCGAATATGACAAGAGTTTTTGGCGCGCTGCCTGTAATGGCACATGCTCCTGAGGAATGTGCTGAGATGACAGGGATTTCATCGGCTCTTGTACTTAATATCGGAACTCTGACATCCGAAATCATTAATTCCATGATTCTTTCTGCCACCGCTGCAAACGAAAAGAAAATTCCAGTTGTGCTAGATGCCGTCGGGGTTGGAGCTACGAAATTCAGGGACGAAATGGCTGCAAAAATCCTTGAATCTGTCCGGATCGATATTATAAAAGGCAATTATTCGGAAATTGCAAAACTGGCAGGCGAAAACGCTAAGACAAAAGGGGTTGAAGCAACTTCAATTGATGCGGACCCTGAGAAAATCGCAAAAGAACTTGCAAAAGCAAGCTCCTCTGTTGTCGTGATGACAGGAAAAGAAGACATCATAAGTGATGGGAAAAGGGTATTTATTGTAAAAAATGGGCATGAGCAGATGGGGTCTATTGTCGGAACCGGATGCATGGCTGCATCAGCAATAGGTTCGTTTGCTGCAGTAAATCCAGACTACTGTGAGGCATCCAGAGATGCCTTATGCTACTTTGGAGTTGCAGGAGAACTTGCAGCCGAGAAATCAAAAGGGCCTGGAAGTTTCAAGGTCAACCTGTACGATGAAGTGTTCAACCTCTCGGACGAGAAAGTAAAAAGCATGGTGAATTTTGAAGAGAAGTGAGTCCATAATTTTGAAATACATACAAACTGGACAGATTTAGAAATTGGATGGACCTAGAAACGGACGACTTAGAAATTGGACGGATTTAACGCTATGAACCAGAAAGATTTCAACCGGAAAAAATCCCTTTTAAAAGAAATTGATTTTTATCTTGTAACAGATTCCGGGCTCTCGAAGAAAGGGGCTTTATCTGATGTACAGGAGGCAGTCGAGTCAGGCTGCAGGATTGTTCAGTACCGGGAAAAAAATAAAAGTACAAAAGAAATGGTCTATGAGGCCTCCGAAATCAAGCGGATATGCAGTGGCAAGGCAATATTCCTTGTAAACGATAGAATCGATGTTGCTTTAGCGGTTAATGCGGATGGAGTACATATCGGCCAGGACGACATGCCTATTGAAACGGCAATAAGACTTCTTGGCGAGGATAAGATAATTGGCCTTAGCGTCCGTAACAGGGAGGAAGCAATCCAGGCGGAAAAAGCCGGGGCTGATTATGTGGGTCTTGGTCCAATATTTGATACGGCTACAAAAAAAGATGCAGGGAAAGGAATTGGTCCACTAAAAATAAAAGAAGTTAAGGCTGCAATAAAGCGTCCTGTAGTTGCTATCGGCGGAATAAATAAAGAAAATTGCGAAAGCGTCGTTCAAAATGGAGCTGACAGCCTGGTCGCAATTTCTGCAGTTGTGTGCAGTGACGACGTAAAAAGGGAAACTAAATACTTTATTGATACAATCCA
>DADO01000221.1:2675-22497 GCA_002509325.1 Methanosarcina sp. UBA402
GTTCAAAATGGAGCTGACAGCCTGGTCGCAATTTCTGCAGTTGTGTGCAGTGACGACGTAAAAAGGGAAACTAAATACTTTATTGATACAATCCAAAGAATCAAAAATGCATAAGAAGGGTTTAGTTCTCTAAGTTTCAAAAAGCTTCATTTTCTTTTTTCCTCTGATTAAACCAGAAATATCTAGAATCCTTGAAATTAGAATCTAACTAATCCTTGAAACAGTGGAATCTAAATGTCCAATAATCTGCTATCAAATTACTTGTAGCTTTTTTGTTAATGCTTTTCTGTTAATTTTAGAATTTATTTCAGAAACCTGGAAATGATTCTGAGTTTGTAGGAATTTTGGATCATAGGCTCAAAATTTTAGATTATAGGCTCAGAATTTTGGATCATAGGCTCAAAATTTTAGATTATAGGCTCAGAATAATTCTCAGCAGGCCGATGTTCAGACAATCAAAGCGTAAAAATCGAAATCTGCAATCTACTCTATTTTATTGTATTATTAAAAAGGTAGAAAAGAAATATTTTACTTTTTCCCGTAATTTTGGCTTTTATTAAGTTAATTTAAATAATATTAAAGCTTTATTTAATATAAGGGGAGATAAAAAAGACAGTTTTTCGAACTAGTGAATGAAGGAAGTATTGAAAATCACGTATTTCCGCTGTATGTTTATCACAGGCCGTACCTCATCTGATCGAGCTTTAGTCTGAGAAGCTTTCTTCGATAAATGCACAGAAATTTAGGTTTTATGTTGAAAAGCATGATTCTCTTCAGGTTTCGCTGTAAGAAGCCTGTAGGAGTTTTAGTAAAACAGATTTTAATTAAATCAAAAACTTCGCAGCCAAAGCTATGGAAACCCTGTTTAAAAGAATACTCTCAAAAAAATATCTCAAAATCTGACCTGGTAATCAAGAACGTATGCGCAACTGTCGGACTTATTAACAAAAGTCAGGATAAGAGCATGAGATCTACAAAATCTGTTTGCCCTGAATGCAGAAAGATTATTACGGCTTCTATCTTTGAGGAGAATGGAAAAATGATAATGGAAAAAGGCTGTCCTGAGCATGGGAACTTCAGGGATGTGTACTGGTCAGATGCTGAGCTTTATAGAAAGTTTGAAAAATATTCACGTATCGGAACAGGGGTTTCAAATTTCCAGAGTTATGGTTTTGCAAATTGCCCGTTTGACTGCGGGATCTGTCATGCCCATGAAACCGGAACTTTGCTTGCAAATATAGATGTCACAAACAGGTGCAATCTTACATGCCCAATATGTTTTGCAAACGCAAGAATGAAAGGCGTTATCTATGAGCCTGACTTTGAAGAAATCAAGAAGATGATGAAAACGCTCAGAAACGAAAGGCCTGTTCCCTGCTACGCTATTCAGTTTTCAGGGGGAGAACCAACAATAAGGGACGATCTTCCTGAGATAATTAAACTGGCAGAAGAACTGGGTTTCTTGCAGATTCAGGTTGCAAGCAATGGAGTCCGCCTTGCGAAAAATCCTGAGTACTGTAAGAGGCTGAAAGATGCCGGGCTGCAGACTATATATCTTTCTTTTGACGGAGTTACCCCAGCCCCCTATATTGAAACTCGGGGTTTTAACGCCCTGTTGCTAAAGAAAAAAGCCATCGAGAACTGCAGGAGTTTTGGACCAGGTAGCCTTGTGCTTGTACCGACCCTTGCAAAAGGCGTAAATGATTCCCAGGTCGGAGACATCCTTCGTTTTGCAGCCGAATATCTTGACATAATAAAAGGAGTAAACTTCCAGCCTATTGCATTTACAGGTAGGGTCGACCAGTCCCAGCGAGAAGAGAAAAGGATCACCACACCCGATGTCCTGAAGCTCGTGGAAAAGCAGACAAACGGAGAGATTCCCTGCGATGCCTGGTACCCAGTATCTTCTGTAGTTCCCATAAGCCGTTTTTTATCAGCCATGAGGAAAGTCCCGATTCCGGAGTTTACAGTCCACCAGCATTGCGGTGCTGGAACCTACGTATTCTTTGAAGAAGGGCGTTTTATCCCGATTACAAATTTTATTGATGTTGAGGGTTTTCTCGAGTTTATAGAGGAAGTAACCCCAGAGATAAATGGAAACGTAAGTCGAGTCCGAGTCCTTGCAAAGGTCACAAGGGAAATACCAGGGTATATTGACGAGAGCCAGTGCCCAAAATCAATAAATGTAGCTCGCATGATTCTTGATGTCCTTAAAACCGGTGACAAAGAGCATACAGCGCGCTTCCATAGAAATACCCTGTTCATCGGAATAATGCATTTTCAAGATCTGTATAATTTAGACCTTGAAAGGACCAAAAAGTGCGGAGTTCATTATTCTACCCCAGACGGCAGGATAATTCCTTTCTGCACATACAATACGCTTTACAGGGATTCGATTGAGCTAAAACTCTCAATGCCTTATGCCCAAAGAATAAACCCAGCCGACAGTAAAATAAACCCACAACACAGTAAAAAGTCCAACAAGCAGTAAAAAACAAAAAGGAAGAATATTAACATGCAATTAAGGCCAAAATCAGAAAAATGCTATCAAAAGAATTATTGAAAAGTTGTCAAAAGCATTGTCAAAAAAGAATTATTATAAGATTTATATTATAAGATTTATATTATAAGATTTATATTATAAGATTTATTAAAAATTATAAAAGTTATTAAAAAAGTTCTTAAAATTAATTTTGCTGAGAAGCCTTTCAGATTTTTAAAGCGATCCATAAGGCCTGGTCCAAATTTAATGTAGTTTAGTTCTGTACTCTGTTAAGTTATTACTTATTTAAGTCATTACTAAGTTAAGTTACCTTACTCAAGTTACTACTTATTTAAGTTACATACCTTCTTTGTACGTCTTCTTTATACACCGGGACTGACCCTATGGACCAATTGTAATTATATGAGTAAAGGTATAATAACACAACGATAAAAATTTATTTTTCAGCAGTACTGTGAAAAAGGCGCAATATAATTCTGGGCTTGAAGCCAAGCTATTGTCAGGCTGGGGTCAGGCTATTGAAGATAGATTACAGACAAATCAGACAATTTGCCCTTACGAAGGGCAGGTCTGTCTGAGAAAAGCGAAACAAACGTCTTACCAGACAGGCCAGCTAGATTCATTCAGGCGTTAACACATTCCTAGGGCTGTAAAGAGCTTCTTTAAATCCGCTTTTGACTTTTCAACAAAAACTCCTCGCGTGCCCGAGATCATGACGGTCCAGTCACCGCCGCTGTACATCCAGTTTTGCTGGGGCACCCAGTTCATTTTGTAGAGCTTTGTGTAAGCGTCTGCCAGAGCATCGAACATCATGTTCACGGCTCCGCAGAATTTGGCAGTCATCTCGGCCATTTCTCTTGGCATTGCATCCCTGGATTTGTACTCCACAAGCTTTCCCTCAGGGCTAAAAATCCCAGCTGCCATTACCCCATCAAACTTCAGTAGTTCATCTAATGATAAATTACACTCCTGTCTGTCCATATATTACCCCCAACTAGATTTGGTATATACCGATCAACTGTTTATATCAATGAACTTTTGCTAAATCTAAGGATTCTTCGGGCTTTCTGTTTTATTCTTTAAATCGCCTTTTGCAAATTCACAGGTTTTTCCCCACGCCTGTATCTGAAATCAGTTCAGCGAAATAATGTTCTTTCTGCCTGGTTTTTGCATAAAGGAATGAAATGGGATTGGCACGGTATTATATAAAAATATCAAATTAAAAAAAGAAAATTGAAAACTTGAGTTTATAGTATATCCCAAAACTCAAAATTATCTTTTGCTATATCTAACTTTGAATAACTAGCTGAGTTTCTGACCCTGAAAATTATTTTAAACGCACTTTGTAAATCCTATATGAAACGAAAAAGGACCTTTAAGATGATAGGCTCTATAAAGTAGGCTTGTAATAAAAATAAAATATGTGCAAACGGTTGATTACAGTCAAGCATGTTCAACTAAGAAGTATTGCTTAAACTTCTATTTTATATCGGAAAAGTATTTTTTCACACTCGCTAACCTTTCCTGTGCACTTATATAAAGAAAAATCGTATCCATTGGTCATCGGTTAAGAACTTACTTCCGTCTAGCACTCGCGTTTTTCATTTCACCTTTTCATTCAAACCATTCTTTTCTGAACCTTTCTCCGTTTACATGTGGATCCAATGTTTGACTTTGATATACACTCATGACAGTTTCAAAAGTTCTTTCAATTCCGCATCTATGTAAAATCACTGTCAATAAATTTGATGCGTTTTCGGTAAATATTATACTCCATCTCTCTTGAGTAGATCTGACCATCTTTTCAGGTTGAGTAGTGCTGTTCAGTAGTGCTGTTCTTTACAATAGAATAGATTCTTCTGCTAATGATTTACGTCAATATTGCTGTCCAGAAGAGGAGCAAAGCTGAGAGTTAAAACCCAAAAGATGATGACAGGGTTAATTTTACGTTCACGTATTATAAGACCAGTTTCTTTAGCAGTTTGCCTTAACCACTCTTCAGGAAACATTTCCCGAAGGGAATCTTCGAGAGTAGATGGAGATGAGGTGACATAGATTCAAGAGTATTTAAATTCTTAATATAAAAACACATACAAGAGTGCTTATCTAACGCTTAACAGATGAAGCGTGAAGTTCAACCATGTAAGTTCTATCATACGCTAAATAAGCGCGCAGCTAAACAAAAAACCATATCTATTTTAGACAACTTTTCTCCTACTTCGAGGACATTATTTTCCAGTCGATAAAAATCTTAAAAATTTATTCCGGCACCTTTTCCGGCGCCTGATGCCCTCTGTGGCTTGCTGCTCGCTTACTTTCTTTCAAGAAAATCCCTTTCATTCCTCCTGAAATCAGGGCTGCAATATCTTTTAAGACAAGCCCCTGTTTGAGCCCTTTGGGAAGAGCGATATATCTCGGGCTCCAGACTGGGTTGAATTTCTCTTTAAACTCCCTCAGTCCTTTATAATTATAAAAGTGTTCACCATGAGCAAAAACCAAAGATCCCACTTTATGCCAGATAGGGGCAAACTGCCGATTTTCAAGTCCTGAAAGGGGAGCCATTCCAAGAGAAAAACGCCTGTACCCGTTCTCCTTTCCCCAGAGCATGAGCTTGACAAAAAGGTACTCCATCGCCCTTTCAGGGGCATCGGGGCTGTGGCGCATAAGGTCGACACTGATTTCTTCGTTATCTGCGCCTGTCCATATATTTGCAAAGGCAACAATTTCTGATTCGTTTCTCACAAGGGCAACCGGAAAGTTGCTCAGGTATTTCTCGTCAAAAAAGCCAACTGAGAACCGCTTTTCTTTTCCTGCCTTCCTTTCGAGCCAGGCATCCGAGATCCGTCTGAGTTCAGGTATGAGGTTTGGAACTGCTTCTTCGGAGACAATTTCAAACCTGTATCCCTTTTTTTCCACATTCTTTACGGTATAGCGGAAATCTTTGCTTGCACTGCCTTCAAGGGTAAAAACCTCGATGGGAACTTTTGCCTCTTCCCCGATTTTTATCAGGGTCAGACCAAGGTCAAGATAAACAGGAATATATTTTTCACTCACTTCATAGAAAGCAGCCCTGCCCTGATGCAGCCTACTCATTTCATAAAAGTCCCAGATCAGCTCTTTTGCCTGTTTGCTGGTCCCAACAAGGTCTCCCATTGCAACCCAGGTCTTCCCGGAAATCCCATACATCAAAAAAGCTTTCTTTTCTTTGTCGAAAAGCAGGTATTTGTCCCCTATGAAAACTAGGTTTCCCCAGGTTTCCTGACTCCTGTTAATTATTGTTTTTGCAAGCTCCATCTCTTCTTTTCCTAGTATGTGAATGTCCCTGGAAAAGGGGCTCAACATCTTTGCAATCCCAAAAACCAGCAGCATGAAAAATACTCCAACTGTAGCTCTTAAAAAGCTGGATGCCTGGGAATTTATCCCAAATTGCCACCAGAGCTCGTTTGAATATTCTACGTTTCGGTATGAAAAGAATCCGAGCCAGACGAAGCTTACAAGCACCAGAGTTATTGCAATTATATTCTTCCTGCTAAAAGACTGGTGCATAAGCGAGGACTTTCTGTAAAAATATTTCCTGCAGGGGAGCAAAAAGAAAAATAGGGTAAAAAGAACCACAGCTTCATGATAATCAAAATCTTTCAGGAGGGCAAAAATTCCGCCCATCAAAAGTACGGCAAGGGAAAGCATGTAAGCTCCGTCAATTCTTTTCCAGAGCCCGTTTGCAAGGAGCAGGAGCAATACACCCATGATGCTTCCAAAAAGCCTGGAGACTTCTATGAGGGAAAGAGGAACAACATGAGTTAAATCATGAAGATATCTGGGATTTGAAGGCAGTGCTCCGGAAAAGAGAAGGGAAACGCCCCCTAAAAAGATAAAAACAGAAAGGATCTGAGGTACTAGTTGTGACAGACCTGAATATGTAGCTTTCCCAACTTTTTTCAGGAACACCTGTCTCTCTTTATATTCATAGATTGTGAGGGCCAGAAATCCAAGTAGGAAAGGGATGAAATAATAAATTGTCCTGAAGAGAAGAAGCGGTTTAATTATATCGACTGTACCAAAATACGGCTCCAGCATAAACAGCATCAGAGTCTCAAAAACTCCGAGCCCGCCTGGAACAGTGCTTATCAGCCCTATAACCTGCGCCAGCGCAAAGAATGCAAGTACATGAAACAGGGTAAGTTGCGGATTTGAAGGCAAAAGGAAATAGACAATGCTTCCTGAAAGCAGAAAATCTGCTGAGGATAAGGCAAGCTGCAAAAAAGCTGTTCTGGGTTCAGGAATCCTTATCTGGTACCCTTTTATCCTTAAACTCCAATTTCTGAACGAAAGATAGAAGTAAACGGCAACAAACAGTAATAGTAGAATTCCAATAACGTTTAACTGAACAGGGATTTCGAGTGCGTAATCCGACAGCTTTACAGAGCAGAGTGTGAAGAGCAAGCCTCCGACAAAACAAAAGCCAATCCAGAATGCAAGGACGCAAAAAGCTATAATTTCCCAGATCTGGGGTAGACCCAGCCCTTTTCTTGAATACAACCTGTATCTCAGGGAGCTTCCTGTCAGGATATTAAAGCCAACACTATAACTTATAGACGTACTGATAAAAGAAGCCCTGGCAGTCTCCTTATAAGGCATAGGGTGGTTAATATGAAGGACTGCCAGGTAATCGTAACCTGTTAAAACGAGATAACTTAAGAAAGTTAAAAAGAATGCAAGCTCTATATGGATTAGTGGAGGGCTGGCAACACTTTTGACAATATACATCGAGTGCAAATGGTGTACCTGTCTATCCAGGGTCCATAGCGCCAGAGAAAATATAATCACTGGCACAAGGTAGCTTACAACTCTCTCTATTTTAAAAGATTTCTCTCTTATATTTCCTTTACCTGTCATCGAGATCAGCGATTTCTCACAATTCGTCTATTTTTAATTCCCTTCTTAACATATTAAACAATCTTCCGAAGATATATAATTTTGTTATCGGAAACAACCAATATTTATGGGAATTTACTGATAGTTTTTGAACTTTACCGACAATTTTAGGACTTTGAATATTTATTGAATTCTGTATTCCATCGAGTTGCCTATTCAGAAGAAGTAAAACATTAACCACGTGGAAAAACTCATCTTAATTTTTCGAGTAAATAGTAAAAATAGCAGATAAATGGGCTGTTGGCTCTTTGTTTAAGCTCTTTGTTAATTTACCAGAAAAAATTAATATTCCTCAAAACCGAAGAAGTAAGAGAATTATTTCTTTTTATCTCTTTTTCTAGCCACAATTTTGTTAGGCCCCCCAGCTTTTTGCTCTTTCCCTGTCCGAATGCTCTTCTCGCTTCCCTTTCCTTTTTTCTCTCTTCTCGGACCCGAAAATTTCTTCATAATCTCGCTTGTTGGCTTTTTACTTGTCCATACGCTTCTCTTCACTTTCGGTTTCTCTTCTTCCAATTTTTCTTCATCTTCATAAAAGTCGATTCCAAGTTTGGAGTTTACGGAAGCTAGGGCTTTTTTAGCATCGGCGTAGTCAGGATTGAGCCTGAGGGCTCTTTCAAGGGCTCCAAGGGCTTCTTCATTTTTCTCTAAGCAGGAAAGAGCCATGCCTTTGCAGTACCAGGCTTCGGGAAAAAGAGGTTTTATTGAGATTGCTTTGCTGCAGGCAGCAAGGGCTCTTTTAGATTTGCCGAGTTTGAGGTGAACAAGGCCTTTTCCAACCCAGGTCTTTGCATTGTCAGGGTTTATTTTTAGGGCAGCGTCATATGCTATCATGGCTTCCACGGGTCTGTTCAGGCTGTAGAGAGCAAAGGCTTTACCTTCCAGAGTTCTTGAGAGATTCGGTTTGAGCTTAAGGGCGGTATCATAGGCTTTTATAGCATCTTCGTACCTGCCCAGATCAGAGAGAACAGAGCCTTTTGCATGCCAGGCACCTGTAAGTTTCGGATTGCCGGCAAGGGCTTTTTCAGAGGCATCAAGGGCTTTTTCGTGCTGTCCGAGCCTGCAAAGCACTGATGTTTTGAGGTTCCAGGTTTTATCGCTGTCAGGTTTTATTTCTAGCAGCCTGTCAAAAACCCGTAACGCGTCTTCTTCCCTGTTGAGCTGCAGGAGCACAAAACCTTTTTCATAAAGGTAACCAGGGTTTTCAGGCTCGATTTCAAGAGCTTTTTCAATTGCCTTCAGAGAGTCCCTGTACATCCTGTGCCTTAGAAACACTGCTGCCTTTCCTGCCCAGGCTGTTGCATCTTCCGGGGTCTTCTCAAGAGTTTTTTCATAGACTGCAAGGGCTTTATCCAGGCGACCGTACGCAGTATCGCGAGCCTTATTTGTGCCTTTTCTGGCTGTTTTGCCTTTCCTGCCTTCTTTGCCTGCTTTTTCTGACCGGCCTGTCTTTCCTACTCTGTCAGCCTTATCTGTCCTGTCAGCCTTTCTTTTAGGATTCTTTTCCATAGTATCGGTCCGGGGTTGTTTGTTAGGGGTGACGCATTTTTGAGAAATTGAGTATACTCTCATCCATCTTCCTCCTGGCGGAAAATTCCAGGAGAAACCTTATTTTAGACTCCTTTCTTTTACTTTAAGCTGATCGTGCTAACCTATTTTAAGCACCCGGACAAACATAAGACCTCTGGAAAGCTAACCTCTGGAAAGTAAACCTCTGGAAAGCAAACATCTAAAAATAACAGTTTTCAGAATAGAATTTGGAGAAAGCAAAGGAGCCGCAAGCGAGCTTATAATGGGGATCGCAGGTTTGATCATGAGGTTTTTGGCTCCAGTGCTGCTTTACGTTTCCGGATTTATAATTAAATAAAGGAAGTTATATTTTCAGGCGTATTTCTGACTAACTTTTTAAGGACGTCGAAAATTTGTGTACATTCTCATCTGCCACTGACCGTTTTGTATCCTTTTCCTGATGATCCCTTTTGCTGCTTTAACATAGATTTCCCGAACTTGAGGTATTAGCATGGAAAATCCTATTATATCGGACAGGAAACCCGGTGTTAGAAGAGCAAAGCTGCCAATTAGCACGAAGAGCCCATGCAGGACTTCGTTTCCAGGCATATATCCTCTGCTCGTTGCTTCTTGGATCTCGCGAAGCACACGGAATCCCTGGTATTTTGCCAGGTAAGCGCCCAAGCTTGCAGTTATCAGGATAATAAGCACGGTATTTAAGGCCCCGATCACTCCTCCTATCTTGATAAGAAGATAAAGCTCAATAATCGGGATAATAAGGAAAATGGAGAAGAGTTTAAAAAGCATGCTGATCATTTTTATATTCTGGATATTTATTAGTATTAACCCATACCTTATTAACATTTATCAATATATGTCAGTAATAATTTCGGTATCAGTTTTAAATCTTATATTAAGTAGCTACTGCCCTTCTTATATATCATCTTTTGGATTAAATTAATTTTTGTTTTATCCCGAATTTTTTTCGCGCTAACCGTGTAGGTTGTAATCCCTTATATTTTGTGAAACTTAATGGGAAAAAGATCCGTTGGATTATCGCTCAAAAGCTCAAAAGTGAATCTATCTCGACGATAACTGAGATTCAGTGGATCTCAGCTCGTCGAGTTCAGCAGGTCTATTAAAAATATATTGAAACTGCTCAGTTTCCTCAAGTTGGCAATAATCTTGGAAGACCACGTAAGCAGTTATCATCCGATGAGAAGAAGTTAGTTGACCAAGCCTATTCCGATTATAAGTTTGGAGCCTTTTACCTCGAGATTCTCATAGAAAGCAAATATCATCGTAAGATATCTCATAACAGAATCCATAACTATCTACTCAGCATGAATCTTTCCAGTGAAAACCGAAAAAAGAAGCAGAGAAGAAAATGGTGTAGATATGAACTTGAACACAGCATGTCTGCGGCACACATTGACTGGCATGAAGATCCCCTGGCATGAAAGTCTTTCAAGAAATTTCATTTCTTTGTGCCTGTTACTCGAAGAATTTCATATCTGTTTAGGGCTGCAAGTCTGTGTCATTCTTGATGATTTATCAAGAATGATAAATGTTGGAGGAGAATTTGTTCATTGTAACATGGAGAATACTATTACAGTAATTGATGAATTTGTAAGAGAATACTGAAAAATCTGCCCTTTAAGGAAGCTCATTATAGATCATGGAAGTGAATTCGGAGCTCATAGGATTAATAAAGATAGTTCGCTAGATAGTGAATTTAAAGGAGAATTGGAGAACTTGGAATTAAACCAATACTTGCAAGGGTTAGACATCCCCAGACAAACGGAAAAAATAGAGGAATGGTTCAATACATATCAGAGGTTTGAGAGGAGAGTTTTGAATCTTTCGAGGAATTCTTTCAATGGTATAACAAGAGGCCTCATGGAGCTTTGAATCGTGGAGCTTTGAAACTTGAACAATTCAATCACCACGAGATGCATTATGGTATAGATTACCAGTTGAGGCAAAATTCAGAACCGGAATTAGATTGTTTGGGTTGTGAAAGAATGGACAAAAGGAAAAAAGATTCAAAGCGAAATTATTCCAAGATAAAATATATTAAACGATTAAGTTCAGGGAAACAATGTCAGAAGGGTAACGTGAGACGTTTTCCCCACATTAATTACAGGTTGGCTGTGGGATTTTCAAATATAGAGATTTCAGTATTATCGTCTCGGTGATTTTCAATTTTAGTTCAGACTTTTAATTTTAGAAATTTGGGCGGCCTTAAGTTTGTGATTCAATATCCTGATTTAGATTTGATTTTTTAAAACCCGGGGTTAACTGATGTATTATAAAGGCATCCTTAGTTAAGGTACCCTTTTCTTTCAAGCCATTCGACCTGGGGCCTTGTATATTTCCAGGTGACATCGGCTTTGGAATCCTGAATTTCCCAGGGATTGGCTATTACAATATCGCCTTCGCGGATCCACATTCTCTTCTTTTTAGAGCCTGGAATTCGGCCCATGCGGACTACTCCATCCATACACTGTAATGTGACTCTTTTCGAGCCAAGTAAACTTGATACTGTTGCCAGGACTTCATTTCTGTCCTTACGAGGAGTGCGTACCCTTGTTACTTCTGGGGTATCTCCTGCTCCTACTGGTTTATTCGATCCTACTTTTCTCTTTCTGATAGTGCTTCTGTAATTAGCCAAGTTAATTCCTCCGATTCTGGTTTCTTATTTCAATAGTTTCAATTTTGAGTTGTATTTCCTTCTTAGTTCTTCATTCCGCTTTTATTCTTTCTTCCGGGAAATCCTCTATAGATCGTTAAAATCTGAAATTTTTAATATTTTATATTTTATAGGCACTTTTAATATTTTATATTTTATAGGCACTGGATTTAAATATTGTTTTTGGTTCCCAAAAATTCCTGAATAAGAGTTAAAAGATAAAGAGAGTAAAAATATGTATTGAAAACGGACTGAGCGTCAATTCAGACTATGCCTTAAAATAGACTGGGTCTTATAATTAACACTCAGTGTAGATGATTTTAAAATCTCCTGTGGTTGGGGAGACAATCTCTGCAATAAACCGGCCTGTCTGGGTCAGGTATAAAAGGTACCTGAGTTTCAGCACCACAGTCAGAACAAATTGCGGAGTGCATTTCCCTGGGGCCTCTGAAACCTCCGCGATTACTGTCTCTTCCCCTGAAAGAGTTTTCTCTGTCATTAAAAGCCATTTTTTTCACCTCCGCTTATGGCAGATAGTCAATAGTTTAAAAATAAGACTGTATATTGCTCTTTGATTAAAAACAGGAAAACTAGTTTTTAATAACAGATTATACATCTCTTTATTTTTAATGCACGTAGTATACTGTCAAATTATATAAGTCTTACTCATAAAAATCAGGATCCGGCAAACAGTATTTTCTCCTCCAGAACAGCCTCCGTTTAAACCCAATGTTCATAATCTTTAATAGACAGTCGCTTAATGCGAGGTTACAATTGAAAGTTTAGCTTGGTAAATAAAGTAGAGAAGATAAAAAAGACCGAGAAGGTAAAGGTAAATAGAAAAGATAGAGAAAATAGAGTAAAATATAGATATTAAATTATAAGCTTGTAAGATTATAAGTAATTAAAGTCTATATTCGGCAGGTTGGCTTAATTAGAGATATATTTTTATATTTTTCTCCCATGAGACCCAATATCTTCGGCTCTTCGCTATTTCATATGGGTAACTCAAATTTAAGTTCCCCTAATTTTGAATAGATCATATTAATAAAATATTGTACGTTTTTAGATCCCCTTGCATTTCTTTTTTGCAACTGTACAATACTGTTAATTCCTTCGAGTATTCCATTATTTATCTTTGAATCAAAATAGTTGAGTATTCCATCCCAATGCTTTTTAACCGTATTTGCTGCTTCAGTTATTGGAGTTAATCTGCTATGAGTTGCCCAGAAATACCATTTTTTTAGATATTGTGCAGCTTCTTTCCTATTTTTTGAATCCCAAAACTCTTGAAGACTTAACTCTACATTATATGCTCTTACCGTTTTCAGGTTTTGATTCTTAAGATCTAGAAACCTTTCTGGCTCTTCGCTGTTTTGAGTGGGTAATTTAATATAAAACAAATTAAGAGCCCATTCCAAAACCCATTTTATTCTTACATCGATAAAAGTCTAAGAATCATTTTCATGATCAGAAAACTCAATTGGTCATTTGGAATTCGAAAATTTAGAGATGCAATCTCGAGTTTTGGGATAGACTCGATATCAAATTAGATTAGGGATTTTAAAAGCTAATTTGAGATACTCACATAAGAATTTTAAACGAAAAGGTATGACTAATGGGTGAAACAAACTATGGCAAGGGTGGAGACCTATTAGTCAACTGGGGGTTTAGAAAATTGCGAGAAATGACGAAAGAGAGTACATGAGGAAGTCTCCTCATATACTTTCATGCTAATAGAGTTTACTTAAAAGAACTGGCTTTCCGCCTGTGGATTTCTGAAAGGATTTTTACCTTTGTCTCAAGCGCAGGAACGAAGCCAGGCTTCAATTCAAGAGCGCGATTGCAGTTTTGCAACCCTTCCTCCTGTTGATCCATTTCGGAAAGGACAAAACCCCTGGCTGCCCAGAGGCGAGGTTCAGTAGGCGCAAGCTGAAGTGCCTTATCGTAAAGCACCAGGGCTTCCTTGAATCTACTGAGTCTGGAAAGCAGGCTTCCAGCCGATGTCAGGGCTTCAAGGTAATCGGGCCTGATTCGGAGGGCGGTGGTATAAGCTTCAAGAGCTTCTTCCTCTCTGCCAAAGGCCAAAAGTATGGAACCTTTTCCAGCCCAGGCTTCAGAATATTCGGGATATCTCAGAAGAATTTTTTCATAGGTTTCTAAGGCTTCTTCAAACCTGCCAAGCCTGGAAAGAACAACCCCTTTATTGTCCCAGGCAACTTCAAAAGCAGGTTCAAGTTCAATAGTTCTGTTATAAGCCGCAATTGCTTCTTCAAGCCTGCCCAGTTCCGAGAGAATAACGCCCCTGTTATACCAGACTCTGTGATCATCAGGAGCAATTTTCAGGACCTGTGCAGTAAGCTGCAGGGCAGTTTCAAACCGCCTGGCTTTATACATGAGCACAGCCTTCTGAAAAAGGGCTGTAGCATCCTGAGGCTCCTTTTTAAGCCGCTCAGTGCATATCTGAAGTTCCTCAAAGAACGGGAGGGAAGAGTAAAGGTCTCTTACAGCCAGGAAAAGAGGCAGGATTTCATAGTTTTTCCCACGAAACGTGAGTAATTTTGCTCCCGGATTATATGAAAAGGCTGTCGGTTCCTCCTGACCGGTATTTTCTTCCAGTGCGCTTTCCTTCTTTTTATCCCTGAGAGCTTCCACTATTCCTCCAGTATTCTCTTTCTCTACCCCTTTCTTTTTTTCTACTTCTTTGTTTTTCTTTATCCCTTTCTCTTTTTCTTTCTCTCTTTCTTTCTCTCTTTCTTTAATCACGGCTCTCAGCCCAGAGAAAGCTGCTGGAGAAAGCGTGGAATTGCCGGGCACTAAGAGTACGGATCTCAGATGTTTCCCGAGTTTTCTATCTTTATTGCGCCATAAGACCATTGAAGCGCCCTGGCAATCGCTGAGGAATTTTCCCAGGCAGAGCCGGGCTGCCTGGCTCCCGGACTGCTCAAGCGTTGCAAAGGCTGAAATTGCTGCCCTGCAGTGCTCTTGAAGTTCGTTCAGGGAATTTTTTATCTTAAAAGAATAAGTCTCCGTTTTAAGCCCTCCTCTACCTTTGCTCAACTGCTGTCGGAAAAAGAGCCGCACAATGAGTATTTATTATCACGTGGCATAAACTTGCCTCTTGCCGCAACTACGAGCTTTACAGAGGACCCTGCCGGAGACATTGTTCCTGGTTTTGGCTCCTGCCGTAGAATTTCTCCAACCATAACCCCTACGGGAAAAACACCTTTTTGCTCGACGATCTCTCCTGCTTTAAGCCCGGCTTCTTCCAGGGTTAACATAGCCTTTTCAAGGGGTTGTCTTACAACATTTGGGACTTCCACACTTTCTTCTATAGCTTCGGGCCCTGTACTGGTTTCTGGCCCCTGCTCACCCTCTTTTCCTTCTAGCACTTCTTCGAGCAAGTCGATTGCTCCGCTAATACGAAGGAGGATTTCACTCAAATTCTTTTTCCGGTTTTCAAGTTCTGCAAGCTTTAACTCAATGTCTTTAAGGACTTTCTGTCCTGATTCATATTCTACCCTGAGCTCAGTTAAACGCTGTTCAAGCTGTACTTTCATGCTCCTGCAAACCCCTTCTGGTAAGTATTTTCATATTATTCGGAATTATTCCGTCCTATTCATACTCGGCTCTCAGTTTTAATTCAAACTAGTCGTTATCTACTTTTGTAATATTTTGACTTCATTGTCTGGATTAACTTTTTAACTTCATTGTCTGGATTAACTTTTTAACTTCATTGTCTGGATTAACTTTTTAATTTGTAGTCTGGTTTAGTCTTTTTTAAATTATTATTTTTCTTTGGCATGAAAGTGCTTTCAAGTACTTTCATTTATTTGTGCCTGTTATTCGAAGAATTTCATGTTCGTTTTTTGATTTCTTCTCTTAATCAGGCGCTTTTTTGCTCTCTATACAATTCCAGCCCAATAGATTTTAAGTTTTATATTTTACACGCTGTCTAGATTGAAGAAGTGAAATTTTTGATTGGAGGAAAAGTTTTGATACAAAAAGGAAAAGACTATTGTTTCAGTATTTTGTTTGAGCCATCAGGGGTACACTAACAACAGGGGTACATTATGTATAATAATGTATAATAAGGTTATATGAAAAAGATTGTATAGAGTGGTTTTATGAAAACAACCAGTCCTGATCAAATTAAAGAAGTCAACGAATATAGCAAGTAATTTATCGAGCTACTTAATTTAGAAATTTGCCCTGTAGAAGAATTTTATTCATAGAGTGAACTGAATTTATCGGCACAGCAATTTTTAGAATGAAATCCCCCAGAGAGGATACCACTTTTCTACATTTTTTTCGACAGGCATTTCTCTCTCCATTTCAGCCCTTAACCTGAACTCAAAGGGGCTGTCCCTCTGCTTGCCGGAAAGCGGGATAAAAGGATAATAAGTTCCCTGTTTAAAATTGTAAATCCAATAAACTGCTTTTCCTCTGCCCGGTTTTCCAGCTTCGGGTTCGCTGTCAAACCTGTAAATAGCACAGAGAAGCTGCCCGCCAAAGCCGTGCTCTTCAAGGGTTTCGCTTACAAGGTGAATGCTTGCAACAAGGTCTTCGAAATCCGGGTCTTTAAAAATAGCCCACAGAAAGTTAAACTCATCTTTTTCAAGCCTGAATTCGGTTTTTGTTTCCTTTGAACTATATTCCAGAAGTTCCTGAATCTCTTTCCGCGCAGATTCGTATGCTGAAGCACCTATTGGCTTAAAGCAAATTCCTGCAGCTCCTGATGATTTCAGACCTAAGTTACTTTCCAGAGTAATATTGGCTGTTGAAATTGCAAAGAGCTTATCAGTCTTTGCTTTCGGGAGCCTGCTTCTCCCAAGGACTGCATCCATAAAATTCCGGAAACCCATTTAATTTTTCCTCATTTAACTTATTATTCCATAATTTTTTCGGCTAATTCATACCCGCTTAAGTCATTTCCTGCTGCATCTTTTCAAGCAGTCATTTCCTGCTGCATCTTTTCAAGCTTTGCTATTCTTTTTTCCACAGACGGGTGAGTGGAAAAAATATCCATTATGGAAGAACCTGAGATTGCAGGGATAATGAAAAAGGCATTCATTCCTTCAACTGACCTGAGATCTTCGCTTGGGACCCTGGACATAACCCCACTTATCTTCATGAGAGCCGATGCAAGGTCCGACGGCTGCCCGGTAATAATAGCTGCGCCTCTATCTGCGGCATATTCCCTGTACCGGGAAAGAGCTCGAATCAGTATGAAACTTACGATCCAGACCGCAACTGAAACTAGCCAGATCAGTACAATGCCTCCGCCTTCTTTCCTCCGATCTCCCCCCATGTCTCCAAAGTAAAGAACGTAGCGCATAAGATAGAAAGCGAGGGTTGAGATAAAACTGGCAATTGTCATGACAGCCATATCCCTGTTCTTAACATGGGTAAGTTCGTGAGCAAGTACGGCTTCAAGCTCAGCTGGAGAGAGTTTGTCCAGAATTCCTGTCGTAACTGCAACAACAGCGTTCTTCTGGTTCCTGCCTGTTGCGAAGGCATTCGGGACCTGAGATCTGACAATTGCCACCTGAGGTTTCGGGAGGTCAGCTATTGCGCAGAGCCTGGTTATCATCCCATGTAGTTGTGGGGCTTCACTTTCAGATACAATATGCGCGCCCGTTGACCAGAGCACCAGTTTATCCGAATAAAAGTACTGGATAGCCATGAAAAACCCAACAAATAGAATCATGAAAACCTGAGACGTTCCATAATACGAAAGAAACGCCAGGAAAAAAAGGTAAACTGCTGCCAGAAGAAACATTGTGAAAATCATACGTCCCTGAAGTCCCAAGTCTCGTTCCCACTTTCGTTTCATTCACTACTGCTCCCGAGTATGGTTGAGAAGTTGAGTTACGTTTAAGCACATTACAGTCAAATTCAACTGAAGTTAAGTGCGTTTAAGTGGTTACTCAATCTGAGTGAAATTATATTTAAGCCTATGTTAAATGGAATATTAAATCTACGTTAAAATATTAAATTCATGTTAAATGAAAATCAAGTCCGAAAAAGAACTTGAAGGTGTTAATCTGCAAATATGATAAAGCAGCACATTTAGAAATCCAGTGTATAAAAATAGCAGACTATTTATAATTGTAATGTAATTCCCATAATGGAAATCACAGATTCGGATATACTCGGATAACAGAACTCTTGATCATCACTATTCCATGCGAAGATTATAAAATTCATAGGATAGAATTTATAAGTACTGTATAGTAGAGGTTATAAACGCTGTATAGTAGAGGTTATAAACGCTGTATAGTAGAGGTTATAAACGCTGTATAGTAGGTCTTATAAATTCTGAATTCATCTCTGGAGAAAAGAAGATTTCTCAAAAAGATACTTCTTTCCTGCAAAACATCCGCAGGGCTTTCCCAAAACCGACAGGAGTCGGGAGATTTCTAACAGAAGAAATTTAGCAGAAGAAATTCTGTGATTTAGCCTCTCCTTATTAAATAATTGTTTCAGGTCCAGCCATGCAAAATATACTCTCAGTCCAATCGCTTACAAAAAAATTCGAGGATTTTACGGCTGTAAAGGATATCAGCTTTAATGTTGAAACCGGTTCGATCTTTGCTTTTCTTGGCCCAAATGGGGCAGGCAAATCTACAACCATCAAAATGCTTACAACAGTCCTGAAGCCCACATCCGGGGAAATAAGCATTAACGGCTTCAATGCGCTTAAAGAACAGGACCGAGCCCGTGCATCTTTCGGGATAGTCTTTCAGGATCACAGCCTTGATGACGAGCTTACTGCTCACGAGAATATTGTATATCACGCCGTCATCTACAAAGTACCTAAAAAAGAAAGAGCTGAAAGAATCAAAAAAGCCCTGGAAATTGTCGGGCTCTGGGACAGGCGGGAAGACTATGTTAAAAAGTACTCAGGCGGCATGAAGCGCAGGCTTGAAATCGCGCGGGCGCTTGTCCACTACCCGAAAATCCTTTTTCTTGACGAGCCCACGGTAGGCCTTGATCCCCAGACCCGAAACGCCATCTGGAGCCATATCAAAAGCCTGAATAAAGAAAAAGGAATGACAATTTTTCTAACTACACATTACATGGAAGAAGCCGAAGCGATTGCAGACCAGATCGCAATCATTGACCACGGAAAAATTATAGAATCCGGCACGGTTGAGGAAATAAAGAAACGAACCGAAACTGAGTCCTTAGAAGAGGCTTTTTTGAAGTTGACAGGCAGGGACATCAGGGATGAAAATGTACCTGGAAATAGAATGCGAGCGATACGGGGCATGAGAAGGAGGACAAGGCGTTGATAGAGGTAATTTATATCCTCTGGCTCAGGCAATTACAACATTACTGGCGCTCTAAAGCCAGGCTGCTGGGATCTCTCGGGCAGCCCCTGCTCTTTCTGGTGACGTTCGGGTTCGGATTCGGTCCAATGTATGCCAGGGCAAGCGGAGGGGCAAATTACATAGACTTTCTTGCGCCAGGGATCGTCTCAATGTCAATTCTCTTTACTGCGGTTTTTTCGGGGCTTGAGGTCATCTGGGACAGGCAATTCGGCTTTCTCAAAGAAACGCTCGTAGCTCCGATCTCAAGGACAGAAATCATGATCGGTAAAACCCTTGGGGGCGCAACCATAGCAATGATCCAGGGCCTTATCGTGCTTAGCCTGACCTATGTGCTGGGGTTCAGGATCCCGAGCCTTGCAAGCCTTGGGCTCGGATTGGTTTTCATGTTTCTAATAGCCATCTTTTTTACAGGGCTCGGCCTTACAATAGCCTCGAAAATGAAGGACATGCATGGCTTCCAGCTCATTATGAACTTCCTGATCATGCCCATCTTCTTCCTGTCCGGCGCCCTTTTTCCCCTTGAAAACCTACCGCCGGCGATCTATTTCATAAGCAAAATCGATCCCCTCACCTATGGGGTTGACGGCTTAAGAGGTGCCATTACCGGAATGAGCGTGTTTGGCATCTATAACGACCTTGCAATAATAGGTTCACTCTCAATTCTTGTCTGCACAATCGGGACAGTACTTTTTTCGAGGGTTGAGGCTTAAGTGTCTCTTTCCTTCCAGAAAATACGGGTTTGGGGCACAGGTTTGAGGTCCAAAATTCCGTATAAAATCAAGGGGTATTATTATATTTTAGCATTAATGTTTATTCTACATTACTGCCTGACTTTGACAGTAAGATAAA
>DADO01000011.1 GCA_002509325.1 Methanosarcina sp. UBA402
AAATTAACATAAATGCTTTTAAACAGATTTAGGAATGATTGGAGATAAAAATAAATGGAACAGTTTTTAATAACCCCCGCAGCAGGGAAAAGATTAATCGCAAAAGCTCTGGTAAAACATCCAGCAGTAAATGAATCTCTTGCATCTGGAACCATTGTTATAATTGCTGGAACCACAAATGGTTACGTGGCCGAAGAAATATTGTCTTTTATAGGTCAAGTGGAAAATTTTTCAAGAAAAAGATTCTTCAGGGGTGTTGTACTGCCTCCTGACGGTCCTGTAACCAGTTCCGGGCGTATTAAAGATGAAACTGTTTTTCCAGGAGATGTAGTAATTAAAAATGGTATCTGGAAGCAGGGGGAAACAATTTTTAACGTTGTAGATGATTTGAAGGAAGGAGACGTGATTTTAAAGGGTGTTAATGCGTTGAACCTTCCAAAAGGACAGGCAGGCATTTACATTGGAGATCCGCACTGTGGAACTATTGGTGCATCGATTCAGGCAGTTGTAGGCCGACGCGTCAGACTGATACTTCCTGCAGGACTTGAAAAACGTGTTTACGCTGATTTAAATGATTTAGCACGGAAATTAAATGCTCCAGGTTCGCATGGGCCTCGTTTATTACCTGTAGCTGGTGAAATTGTCACTGAAATCGAAGCCATTTCACTTCTTACTGGTGCAAGTGCAGAACAGGTTGCAGGCGGTGGAGTAAGTGGAGCTGAGGGCGCTATCTGGCTTGCAGTAGATGGAAACGATGAACAGATTAAATCTACAAAGAAATTATTAAATTCTATTATTAGAGAGCCCAATTTTGAGTTTTAACTTGAAACAAATTCATTGGCCATCGATTCAAGGAAGGTGGTGCAAAAAATCTGACTTTGTTACAAAATCAGTGTAAACCTTCACAATTAGGAAAAATAATCTCATCACCGGGAAAAAGGTACACAAAAGCAAGAATTATAGTATCAAACTACGGAAATAGAATTTTTGCACCACAACCAGATAATTTCACCTACAAAGTGTTTCCATTTAAAGGAATTAGATAGCATGGCGCTACCTTTAATTTCCTTTTTATTTCATTATATCCTTAGAATAGATTTTTTGCAACGGAACCAGTGCAGGACTGTATTTAATAGGAAAAGCAGGAAGTGAAAATTAAAGACGGCCATATTTTTTGTGCGCTTGCTCCTGTGTTAAAAATTCATAAACATAAACTTCCTTTTTTTCAGAATTAATCCTATACATAGCCCTAAAACTTCCAATTCGTAAGCGGTAAATCTCTTCTTTATAACCTTCAATTTTGCTTTTATTCCCACCTGGGAAGGGGTCATTAAGCTCTTTTAGAGCTGCTTTAATTTGGTCTCTCCGACTCGAAGGAATGTCATTAAGGGCTTTCGGATGAATCAGGACTTTAAAGGCCATCAATGCTCACAAACTCGTCTCTGTGTTCTTTGATGAATTCGTCTGCTTCCTCTGCAAGCCTGTCTATTCTCGATTTGTATTCATGGTCTTTGTATTCTCTGATTAACTTTTCAATTACTGCGTTGTAGTCATCGCCCATAGAACCGATTCTTTTTAATTCGTCCCTGGTTTGTTTGGTTACTTGAATAGTCGTTGTCTCTGACATAATAACTACTATAGCCATCATGATATTTATAACTACAATATCATGCCAAAATTTTATTATAATCACCTGATCATAAAACGTAGAATACCTTAAGCGGAGGAATTAAAATTTTCGAAAACGCAAAGACCGAGAAGATAAACATACGAAAACGGAAAATGCCCTTATTGCGAGTCCGAGAACATTGGTAACGTTATTGAATGTCCAGATTATAACTATGTTTTTGAATCTGAATGTGGAGAAGGCGCAGCTTGCAAATATTGTGTACAGGAGAATTTTGAGGGTTTTAATTTCAAAGAAGGATACATTTTTTCGGTGGATAAATATAGGAAACCTCTAGGTACACAAACCACATTAGAAGATAATTTCCATGACGAGTCTCAATAAAGAAACTTATCTCTTTCTTCGTTTTCCGAAAGACACACGGGGACTCAAGAAAGATGACGATCACTATATAAAAATATAGTCAAGCCTGCAACATACCAGCCCAAAGAGTCCATATATAAATAATAACTGAACACACTCGAGTGTTTTTATATAGAAGTGAAAAAGTTAAAGAATTAGAATAAACTATAAACTTACTGCAGATCTATGGTTATAAACGATTTAGAGTTGGAATTAATCAAAGGTGTTATTTCATTAGTTGTCACTCTTATAACTCTTCTTCTAGGCTGGATTGTGGGCAATAAGATTGCTTATAATATGAGTATTAACCAGAAACACCGTGAGATAGAACTAGATCAATTAAATCAATTCTTTCAGTTATATGGAGAATTTTTTTCTATCTGGAAATTGTACAACTATCTCTTCGATAACAAACTCGTCAATAATGATATTTGTATTGAATTATTAAAACGTGCTTCGGATGCAGAGGCTGGAATTGAAGCCATTCTCTTAAAAATTGCATCTGATAAAAAATTATCTGATGAAGATACTAAGACATTAGGTTGTTTTCGCCAATCATATCAACTTCTTCGGGAATCTATCAGAGATAAGAAGCGAATAAATTGGAATAGCTCAAATCATGAGCAATACAAGTCTTTCAAAACACTCTCTTGTAAAGTTGCTCATATACTGTCAGAAAATGATAAAGGTCCAACAGAAAAGGAGACTATTGATAATTTTTGCGAAATAACAAATAATAAATGGGAAAGAAAATGGTATTAACTATATTCTTGACTCCAAAAACCACAAAAAACACTTTTTTTTTCTATCGTCTAAAAATTTATTCAAAATATACTGTAGGAATATGGGTTTTTCTTTGATTGCCGTAAATGGGGTAATAAGAACTCATTTAAAATAGTAACCTTATTTTATAAATTCCCTGGAAATTTCCTAAAAGCTTCTTAATTGCTTCCTAGTATTTCCTACGTTAGGAAGCAATTAGGATGCTAGGAAGATATAGGAAGTTTCTTATCAAATTGCTTCCTAACGTCTTCCTATGCCCCCAGAAGAGAAACAGAAAATCAATGTATGGATTGGAAGCCTCTGGAAGCAAATAGAAAGCCTCGAGTATAATAGCCCCACGAAGGCCACAATAGCAGCCTTTGAAGCGTTGGTATTGCAAGAAACTTTAGGAAGCAATCAGGAAGCTTTAGGAAGCTCACAGGAAAGGGAAGACTTCTCTACATGCTTTTTTATAATATCTTCTTTGTTATATTTCTGTTCAAGTCAGCCGTCTTCTTTTTAATCTCTTAACATCTGCATCTAGTAGATAGTTATGAGCTTTAACACCTTAACCCTAGATTGCACCTGCGGAAAGTGCAATTATAGCTGGAAAGCTAGAACTGAAGAAGCCCCTAAGAAGTGCCCTTCATGCGGGAGTATGGCGTGGAATTCCGGATCAAGGAAGTTTACTTCTATACTTGCCAGGGCAGGCCAAACTATGCCTGACAATTCCAGGGAGTTTTGCATACTTGAATTACTGACACATCCAGGCGATAAAACTTCTGATATTTTTTATTTGAGTGCAGACTCTATTAAAACTTATTTCAATAGGGTTAGAATGCCAGGAGGCAGTGTGATACTGTTTTATGGAGAGTTCGAGATAGGAGAGGACAAGGTTCTTTATATCAAAGATTTGAAGCTTGCTTACTGCCATGAGCGGGCTTTCAGGGCTTACAATTCCTTGAATCTGATTTATCAGAAGAGACTATAAACTTTCCATATTTCTTTATAATTTTTTTGTAAAGTTTAGTCAGCAGACCCAGGACAAAATAAAAAAGTTTAAAGACATTGTTTTCTTCTTTCTTTTTACTAAAGGAGAAAAGAACAATGAATAAAACTCAGAAAGCTATAGCAATACTTCTTATCATTGCTGCTGTAGTCTTTGTTGCTGGATGTTCTAGTCAATCATCAACCCAAAAGACGACGGACAATGCAGGCAGACCTGCAGAGGAGCACCCAGACCAGAGCAAGGAATGGATGCAGAAAACAAGCTCCGATGCAGAAAATATATCCAGTGCTGCAAACAAACTTGCAACCGTTCTAAGTAATCCAGAAGATCTATCGCAAATAACAGCTCTTACAACGTACATTATCACGGAATCCAACAAATCACGCTATGATAGCGCATTTTATTATCATGATGATGACCTGGAGCCAGCAGTACAGAAATATGCTGATATGATGAGCTCTTATGGAGCTTTTGCAAAGCGGATAGACATGTCTATCGAACATCTTAACGCAGGAAACCAAGTAGCAGCTGAAGTCACAATAGAAGACGCTGCAGAATCCCTAACGAGAGGAAACAAATACTATGCAGAGTATAAAACAATGATAGAAGATTTTAAGAAAAAACATCCTGAGATGGCTTAATATCTTCTTTTTACTATTTCTTTTTTATAACTATCTAACTGTCCAAAGAGCTAATTTTTTTTGTTGTATGTTGTTGATATTCGACAAACAGTATAAAGGATTTGCACCGGATTGGGTTTGAAGTTAGCGAACATTCTCGACTGAGCAAAGCGACAATTATTTTCACAACAAAATATTTTAATCGCATTTGTCTTTAAGTTTCTTGGTATTTATTTAAACACAGTTAAATAATATTAATTAATATTATTCTTTCATCATGTAATCAATAACAGTATACTGTAATACTACTATACTTATTCTAAGGGCATATATGGGCACTATATCCCATCTAATGCAACTTACCTGCACCTCTTCTATAAGCTATCTTTGTTGTAGTACTCCCATTATTCAGAAATGATCTATATGTAACGTTTACAGAATATCCCAGGATATCCCAAGACTTGAGGCAACTATTGAAGGACTTCATATGTTACTCCAGGAGAAGGACGAAAGAATCAATGAGCTGAAGAGGGAAGCGGAAACATTAGGAGTATTCGCGCATTACTTCAAATCCCTGGAGTATAAGAGATTAGAGGCCAACACAGAAGAGAGGGAGATAGTAAGCAGGCCAAAGAAGAGAGGCCAGCCAGGGAACCCAGAAGGGCCCAGACAGTGAAGGGAGAGAAAGAGATTATCCGGAAGGCTTGCAAGAATTGCGGAGAAGTGTTTGATACTTACAACGATAAAAAAGAAACATGCTCCGATAAGTGCAGGTCTGCCTATTCCAGAAGGAAAGCAGTAAATTGAATATAATTGAATATTAATCTAAAAACAAATACTCTAATTTTATATACCTGCGGCAACTTTATAAATTATTGTACTTTTTTAGTAGACGTAACTGGTAGATTGGAAAGTGAGAAATAAATGAATACACATATTAAACCAGAAGTAGAGCATGGATGCTTTTTAATTTTTGATGAGAAAAGTCAAATCTTAATTGATACTTTAACTCCAGACATCACCGGACTTGAGCTACACGTCACTTGTGAGCGCCACAAACTATCTGTTAATTCTCAATATGTCTCCATTGATAATGATGAAGCATGGGACTTAATGACAGGACATAGTGAAAACCCATTTGATTCACCGTTACAAAAAAAGGCTGATAGTGTAAGAGATACTGCCATGTATGTATCTCAGGAATGGCAGCGAGATGAAATTGATATTCTTCTTAAACATGTGGTGCTGTGTGAAAACTTGAAAGAGTGAAGGTGAAAATTTAGAAGTAAGGGCCCTTATTCCTCAGGCCCTGTATTCTCCGGTTTGGACTTTCGCAGAAGTCGCAGTCCGAATTCATACACTTTTAATTTTATTCACCTGCTCAAAAACTACTTTTCTAAACTCGATCATTCCACAGACTATAGGAATATGCAAGTTATGACCGATTAACGCAAATATCAAATATAAATAAGTATGAGAAAAGCATAGGCACTTTTTATATCTGTTCTGTTAGCGTTTTTACTCACTCAAAAAATAGAACATTATAAAATTTAATAGATTTCAGACACTAAAAAAGAAACCAGATCTCTCTGGTCTCACTTTTCTTTCAAAAATTCGTCAATCGCCCTTGCTGCCTTTTTACCTGCGCCCATTGCACTGATAACGGTTGCTGCGCCTGTGACAACGTCTCCGCCTGCAAAGACTCCGCACTTGGAGGTTGCGCCGGTTTCTTCGTCTGCAACTACAGTGCCTCTTTTGTTCTGCTCAAGACCTTCCGAGCCTTTGAAGATAATGGGATTCGGGGAGGTACCGATTGCGATAACCACGACATCGGCAGGAATTGTGAATTCCGAGCCTTCTACAGGGACAGGGCTTCTCCTGCCTGACTTGTCAGGTTCGCCGAGTTCCATTTTTATGCATTCGACGGCAGTAACATTGAATTTCTCGTCTCCTAGAATGCGGACAGGATTTGTAAGGAGCCTGAAGTTTATGCCTTCTTCTTTAGCGTGCTCGATTTCTTCCCTGCGGGCTGGCATCTCGTCTTCCCCACGGCGGTAGACTATGCTGACCTCATCTGCGCCCAGGCGGAGAGCTGAGCGGGCAGCATCCATTGCCACATTTCCACCTCCGACCACCACAACGTGCTTTCCGACTCTGACTTTGGTGTCATATTCAGGGTCATAGGCTTTCATGAGGTTTACGCGGGTCAGGAATTCGTTTGCGGAGTATACGCCGTTGAAGTTTTCGCCCGGAATTCCCATGAAACTTGGGAGACCTGCGCCCGTGCCCAGGAAGACTGCATCGAATTCGTCACAGAGCTCGTCTAAGGTCTTGATTCTGCCGATTATGTAGTTGGGCTTGAGCTCGACTCCTAGCTGCTTGATGTACTCAACTTCCTGTCGTACAATTTCCTTTGGCAGCCTGAACTCGGGGATGCCGTAACTCAGCACTCCGCCGGCTTTGTGCAGGGATTCAAAAATTGTGACTTTGTGTCCCAGCTTTGCAAGGTCTGCTGCGGCAGTAAGCCCTGCAGGCCCTGAGCCGACAACAGCTACTTTCTTTCCTGTAGGCTCCGGCACTTCAGGTACCTTTACTCCTGTCTGGCGCTCGTAGTCAGCGCAGAAACGTTCGAGCCTTCCAATAGCTACTGGCTTTCCTTTTTTTCCGAGTATACAAAGGGCTTCGCACTGAGTTTCCTGGGGGCAGACGCGGCCGCATACGGCAGGAAGGGCGTTTGTGCCTTTAATCACCTCAATTGCTCCTGAGAAATCTTCTTCACAGATCAGCTTGATAAAGCCCGGGATATCCACATTCACAGGACAGCCTTCGACACATTTTGGGTCCTTGCAGGAGAGGCAGCGGGAGGCTTCGGCAAGAGCATCTTCTTTTGTGTAGCCGAGAGCTACCTCATTAAAGTTCTTTCTGCGCTCTTCCGCAGGCTGTTCTGGCATTGGGGTCCTTTCTTTCTTTGCTTTTGCTGCCTTTTCTCCATGTAATTCTTGCATTTTTCATCCCCTCCTTCTCAGTGCAGTCCGCACCTGCATTCCTCTTCGTATTTTTCCACGGCTTTTGCCTCTTCGCCGCGGTACATTGCAAGCCTGTTCATGAGCTCCACAAAATCAACTTTCCGTGCATTAAATTCAGGCCCGTCAACGCAGGTAAACCTTGTTTTTCCGTCTACAGTAACCCTGCAGCCGCCGCACATCCCGGTTCCATCCACCATAATAGAGTTAAGGCTGACCAGGATTTCAACGTCATAAGGAGAAGCTACTCCGGCTCCGACTTTCATCATTATCGGAGGGCCAATAATCACAACTCTTGCAACCTCTTCACCGCTGTCCAGAATCTGTTTCATTATGTCGGTCACAAACCCGTGGTGTCCTTTTGAGCCGTCATCGGTTGCAATATACAGTTCGGAGCTGGCATTTTTCATTTCGTCTTCAAGAATAAGAAGATCCTTGTTCCGGGCTCCTATTATGGAAATTACCCGGTTGCCTGCTCTGGTATAAGCCTTTGCCTGGGGGTAAATTGGGGCAACTCCTACGCCTCCTCCTACAAGGATAACAGTACCGAGTTTCCTTACATCTGCAGGGGTACCAAGAGGCCCGACAAAGTCTTCAAGAAACTCGCCTGCAGAAAGCTTTGCAAGCTGTTTTGTAGTCTTGCCCATCTCCTGAAATATTACAGTTACTGTGCCTTTGTCTTCTTCAAAATCGGCAATCGTGAGGGGAATCCTTTCCCCCCTTTCATCAATTCTGAGGATTATGAACTGTCCGGCTTTCGCAGCCTTTGCCACGTCAGGGGCATCTATTACCATCCTGTGCACCGTCGGGGCGATTTCTTCTTTTTTCAGTATTTCATACACCATAGGATCACATTTTCCTGAGTAAAAGCAATTTTTGAACAAATGAATCGGTAAATTTTGATATAACTGGTTTCCTCACGGATTTTTTACTTCCAAGCTTTCCCGCCTGAACGCTCTCCTTATACTGATTAATCGGATATATATTCTCCCAAATAATTTTAATTATTTTGTTGCTATGGGTCATTTTTGGATTATTTTGAACCATTTTTGAATCATTTCTGTTGAATTATAGGTGTCAGCTCTTTCTACACTCCTTTTTTTAAAAAGAGTCTGAGTATCCTTCAACTTTTTGACCATTGTTGCAATAATTTAATAAATCTAATGGGTATAATAAATTAAGGGGTAATTCCTGAATAGGCTCGATCAGGAGGTGAATTGGCGGAGAAGAGGGATAAAACAAACCCATACAAACTATAGACTATATATTCTATAGTCTATATATCCGAATTTTACGGCCGGTATTTGATCTTGAAAGCTTAAAGCCTTTGCCTGAAGGAGAAACTAATCAACTAAATTGTTATTTAAGGCTGGATTATCTCATCCTGGCATGTGGGTAACAGGAAATCCACCTAGGAAATCTACCTGAAAAGAATTTATACAGATAAACGGGGGTTAAACAAATGCCTGAAGAAAGAAGGGAAGGTACGAAGGGAGAAAAGTTAGAGAAAAAAGAAGGGGAAGAGGTAGCTGATGTCGATCCAATTCATCCTACCGAAGCACGGGGCGGCAAAAAGAGATCGCTACTCGATACCTGCAAATAATCTCACTTATTTTTTACTTTTTTGTCGTGACCATTAAGATGCTGGGAGATTGAAGGAGTTATAGAAGGAGTCGTTATGGTGCAGAAAGCTAATATCGAGTCTCTGGACACAACGGAAAAAGAGCACAAGATGAAGAGAAAACCTCTAGTAAGCTGTGACAAATACGATGAGGAAGAAAGAAAGGCTCTTTTTGGGGAAGAAAAAGAATCCTGAACTTTTTCAGGGTAAGATTTTCAGGGTAAGATATAGTGAACTACCGCCGAGCTAAAGACTCGGCAGCTTCCCGATTCTTTACCCTTTCTATTGAAAGCAAGTCCTCAGGCTCTTCCCCGCGTTCCGCAGG
>DADO01000209.1:0-5428 GCA_002509325.1 Methanosarcina sp. UBA402
AATTGCAGGGACATTGCAGCCAAAACCAAGAACCAGCGGGATGACGGCTCTTCCATGAAGTCCAAGCTTATGCGTAAGGTTGTCCAGCAAAAAAGCTGCCCTGGTAAGATATCCTGAATCCTCGAATATGGAAAGAATGGCGTAAAAGACTGCAATATAGGGGATTGCAATTGCAAATCCAGCCTCTACACCCAGAAGAGAATACACAATCAGGTTTCTCAGGATAGGCGGCATACCTGAAGTTGCGGCTTTGGCAGGCAGGATTACATGAGGCTCAAAGATATCATCAACAATCCAGGTTTCAAGGAAACCTCCTACTCTGAAAACAAGAAGGAAAGTAAGGAGCAGGGCAGATACAAGCACTGCAATCCCAAATTTAGGGGAGGTAAGAACGGCATCTATCTTTTCCCTCAAACTTTTTTTAGGCTCGAACCTTGAAACCACGCTGTCCACGATATATCCAGCTTCTCCATAAAGGTCTCTTGCAACCACATCAGGTACCGAAATCCCGCGTTCCATTTCCAGGTTCTGCCTTAACCTCCTCGCAGAAGAGAGCAGGGCATTTGCCTCAGGCGGCATACAGTAGAGTTCTACAAACTCGGCATCATTCAGCAGAGCTGCAGTTTTTACGCTTGGTGGAATATTAGGAAAAGCATAGTCCAGGCTGGAAAGCCCCTCCCTGATCCACTTGCTATATCTTACCCTGTGATGCTCCTGAGTTTTACCCTGTTCTTCAAGGGCTACGAGTATTACGTCATCGAGCCCTACTCCCCAGGTCACAACCGTTGGCACTACAGGCAGGCCAAGCAGTTCTGAGAGTCCATCCGCGTCAATGAGAATACCAAGGTCTGCAGCCAGATCGACCTGATTTAACGCAACAACCATTGGGATATCGAGTTCCAGAAGCTGCAGAGTTAGATACAGATTTCTCTCAAGCCTGCTTGCATCAAGAACGTTGATTATAATATCTGGCTGGTCTTCAATCAGAAATCTCTTGGTTACCTTCTCATCTTCGTTTGTAACTCCAAGGGAATAAATGCCTGGCAGGTCAACTACTTCAATAGTTTTTCCCCGGGCTTTTACAGTTCCCCTTTTAAGTTCAACTGTTGTGCCAGGATAATTTGAAACCTCAACACCTACTCCGGTAAGCCTGCTGAAAAAGGCACTTTTTCCAACACTTGGGTTACCTATAAAAGCAATTGTTAAGTCATAAGGGGTTTTGCTCTTACCTCCGCTTCCGGAAGTGTAGCATGAGCTGGGAATTTCTATCACGTCTCCAGTTTTTCGGCTTCATGCCAGTTATGCGTTTTTTCACCCATTCAGAAGGTTTTACGTTTTGGAACTATGAATATTTTCTTTGCAACGTCCCTTCCGAGAGCAACTTCCGATCCTACTGCTATAACCGAGATACTACCCTGTTTCTGCTTACGCCTGACTTTGATATCTTCTCCAGTAAGAATTCCAAGAGAACTCAGGCGTTCTTTAGTATCCCTGGAAAGAGTTACCCTAGCAATTTTGCCAGAACTTCCCTCTTCCATTTCATCAAGGGGGATGAATTCCTCTTCTCGGCTGATATTATCCTTATCAAGATTGATAGGGTTCCCGTCAGGGCAATATTCAGGACTTCCAAGAAATTCGTAGAGCCTTTCAAGTACGGCATCAGATACTGCATGTTCAAGTTCACAGGCTTCTTTATGGGCACCTTTCCTGTCAAAATGAAGGACATCAACCAGGAAAGTTTCAAGCACCTGGTGCTTTCTCTTTATCTTTATAGCCTGATCAGTCCCTTTTTCTGTTAATTCGACTCCCTGATAAGGTGTATACTCTACAAGTCCCGAAGAATGTAACTTTTTTATCATTTCCGTCACACTCGGCGGAGATACATTGAGTTCTTCAGAGATCTGTTTGGTCTTTGCAGGGGCCTGGTTCTTTCTAATGAGGTAGAGGATAGTTTCAAGATATTCTTCAAATCGATCTATATGCATTAATATCATCCCGCCTACACATACCTGACTTCATACCAGATATTAGGGTAACCTAAAAAAGTAACCACATGAATAAATAATTTTCGTTTTTTGACAATTTACATTTATTCAAAATACTAGTACGCCGCTCCCATAATCAGTACACAGATTCAATAACAGTACACTGATTCCATATATCGAGCCCATCCCAAAACCCATTTTATTCTCACATCGATAAAAGTCTCTGAATCATTTTCATGATCGGAAACTCAATTGGTCATTTGGAATTCGAAAATTTAGAGACACAATCTCGAGTTTTGGGATAGATTCATCCTGAATAAACCAGGAATAAACATAGATAAATACAAATGAACACAGATTAACATAGATGCCGTAATTCTTGATTATCCGTGTTTATCCATGTTTATCTGTGGTTCTTTTATGGAAAAAATGTAGAAAAAAAGGATTTCAGTGGTATTTCATTACTCAATTGATTTTAGAACAGCAATTTCGTTACAGTCCGGAAACTTGGGGCATTTCAGACAGCCAGACCAGATTTTCCTGGGAAGGCTATTCTTGTCCACTATCTTAAAGCCCAGGGATTTAAAAAACCCAGGTACGTAGGTAAGTGCGAAAACTTCCTTCATGTTGAGGTTTTTAGCATCCTCAAGACAGGCCGTGACAAGTTTTGTACCTATTCCTTTTCTAGCATATGTAGGATTTACGGCAAGAGCAAGTATCTCTGCGAGGTCTTCCCATACCACATGCAGGGCACAGCAGCCCACAACCTCTCCATCAATTTCGCAGACGTAATAATCCCTGATGTTCTCATACATCTCACTAAGCGAACGGGCGAGCATTAGCTCTTCCTTCGAATAAGTGTTGACGATCTGCTTCATTACAACAACGTCATCTACCCTAGCTTTCCTGATCAATTGGTGCTTCCTCTGAGATGGCATTTTTATTTTCTAATAGTTTTTATTTTCTAATAGAATTGACTGCACTGTGGCTTATGGTATATAAAACCATACTGTATATTGACTATGGGAATTGTCTCTTTCTATATAAGAAATTTCCTATAGTTTATACAAATATATCCTATAATTCAGGAAAAGCCAATTCTTCTTCAGGACCGATAGAACATTCAAAAAACACTAAAATCCTAAAATAGACTTCATTTCTGGATTAAGCTGAAAAAACAGGTTAAAGGAAATTAGCGGGCGCGAAGGGATTTGAACCCCCGATTTACAGCTTAGGAGGCTGCCGCCATATCCTGGCTAGGCCACGCGCCCATGATATGCTTTCCTAAAATATAATCTTGCAGCTGCCTGCCAAATTTGTATTTCAGGTGAAGTATCCATAATACCGGCGTAAGATATATATTTAATTATCGCTCCAGAGGGCAGGTTTACCTGCAGAACAAAAATCGGCTTTTCTGGAAAGTTTTAAATCTAATGTAAACCATTGACTCTAGATAGGTTAACAATACCTCAGATTTCCAATTGGTTATCTATCTTTCTGAGCTTGTAATTAATCCTATGAAATTATCGTTGTAAGATATATCGATCTTGATTAGGTACGTTCATTCTTTATCAGTTAGTTTAGTAATTCGTTATGAGTTAGTTCAGTATTAATCAATTTCAATCAATCAATCAATCAATCAATCAATCAATCAATCAATCAATCAATCAATCAATCAATCAATTTCAATCTCTATCCGTTAATCTCAGTCTTTATTAGTAGTCTCCGTATCTAAGAAATCTCAGTCTCAATCACAGCCTTTACTTTCCGCCAGGTTATCTTCACTTGCCAATTTCAGAGCATAAGAAGTTTTGACAGGTCTGAGGAAGGCGAAAAAATGAAAAAGTAGACTAAAATTAACAATTCGACTAAAATCAGTAAGAGGAAAAGTATGCACATGAAAAACAACAAATCTTATTCCAACCATACTCCTGAATTGAGGATGATGGTTTTTGCATCCCTTTTTGCGGCTCTAACTGCCGCAGGAGCCTACATACAGGTTCCTATACCTTTCTCCCCTGTCCCTGTTACATTGCAGGTTTTCTTTGTGCTGCTTGCCGGAAGCATGTTAAAAAGCAAATGGGGAAGCCTGAGTATGATAGTATATACCCTGCTTGGCATAGCAGGGCTTCCTGTATTTGCGGGAGGCAGTTCCGGAATGGGAGTGCTTCTTGGGCCTACTGGTGGGTACATAATCGGCTTCATTCTGGCGGCTTATACTATAGGAAAGCTTTCCGAGAAAGCTGAAAACACTGACAAATCCAGCCTTTTCATTAATTCCCTTAATATGAGCGCAGGAATCCTGGTATTCTATGCCTGCGGATTTGTTCAATTGATTTTCGTAGCTGATGTAGGGCCTGGAACAGCTCTTGCTCTTGGGGTTATTCCATTTCTACCTGGAGAAATCATAAAAGCTGCAGTTGCCGCATACATTGCTTCAACCCATGAGCTCTAAAGTTCCCCACTTCTGACGTTCCCTACTTCTGACTTCTTCTGGAAAAAAATTGAATTTAAAGAAAAAACGAAATATTTCACAGAATTTAAAGCGAAGAAATAAAAGTTTGATTAAGCATGATCAGGCTCGAAGAAGTAAGTTACAATTATCCCGATGGGACTCCTGCACTTGAGAACATAAACCTGACTGTAAAAAAAGGGGAATTCCTGGGAATAATTGGGAAAAACGGCAGCGGAAAATCCACACTTGCCCTTCAACTCAACGGGCTCCTGAAGCCCAAGACCGGCAGGGTAAAGATAAGGGGAATGGACACCCGTGACCCTTCAAAACTTCCAGGAATCCGGAAACTCGTTGGTGTTGTATTCCAGAATCCGGAAACTCAATTTGTGGGCAGGACAATTGAGGAGGACCTGGCTTTCGGTCCAGAGAACCTCTGTCTTCCTCCTGTGGAGATCAGGAGGTGTGTGGATATGGCTCTTGCCGAAACAGGGCTTCAGAAGTACAAATATCGTTCACCAAAAACGTTGAGCGGAGGACAGGGTCAATGTGTAGCTTTGGCAGGAATCCTTGCAATGAGTCCTGAGTGCCTTATCTTTGATGAGATAACTTCCATGCTTGACCCGGAATCGGGAAAAGCTGTCCTCGAAACCATAAAAAAACTACATAAAAAAGGAAAGACCGTCGTATATATTACACACAATCTCGAAGAACTCTATGATGCAGATAGAATCATTGTTATGGAAAAAGGGAAAATAAGGCTTGAAGGAGAGCCTGAGAGCGTTTTTTCTAACCCCTCCCTTCAAGCCCTTGGGCTTGCTCTACCTTCTGTGATTGAACTGGCAGAGCTCCTAAAAACTCATGGAATGGTAATTCCCTGGGAAAAAACCTTTTCTCCCCAAAGCTTTGCAGAGGAATTATGCCGATTATTCTTGAAAACGTAAGTTTCTCCTATTCCAGAAAAACCCCTCTTGAAACGCTTGCTTTAAGA
>DADO01000209.1:5580-10150 GCA_002509325.1 Methanosarcina sp. UBA402
AGCAAAACGCAGGATAGGGATGGTTTTTCAACAGGCTGCTGACCAGCTCTTTTGTAAGAGCGTGTATGAGGAAATAGCTTTCGGACCTCAGAACTTCGGGTACTCAAAAAAAGAAACCGAGGAAAGGGTATATGAGGCAATTGAAGCTGTTTCTCTTGACCATTCTATACTTTCTCGAGACCCTTTCAGCCTGAGTGGAGGAGAAATGCAAAGGGTCGCCCTTGCAAGCGCTCTTGCCCTCAGGCCGGATTACCTGGTACTGGACGAACCCATAACAGGGCTTGACCCAGTTGGAAAAAAGGAAATTCTTGATGCTCTCAAAAAAGTGAAAGACATGGGAACTGCGGTTATAGCAGTAACCCATAATCTTAAAGGGTTTTTTCCTTTGTTAGAAAAAATAGTGCTAATAAAGGAAGGAAGAATAGTTTTTCAAGGAAGCCGGGAAAGCTACCTTCGAAAAGAGTGCGTACCGCTTCCGCCTATAGCTTCCATAATGAAAGAACTCAGAGCAAGAGGAATCCCCGTAAACCCTGAAGTATTCACGGTTGAAGACGCTCTTGAAGAGATCCTGAGAGTGAAATTTGCTCTTGAAAAAGAAAAATAATGAAAATTAAAGCATGAAGGAATTAAAACGGAAATGCTCGGAAAAGTTCCAAATACCGAAAAAAATATCTCGGAAAAGTTCCAAATACCGAAAAAAATCCTACAAGACATTTTAAAAACAAAATAGAGGAAATATGCAGGAACCTGTCTTCAGTTACGTGCCCGGGGCATCCCTTCTTCACAGGTTGGACCCCAGGACAAAAATTGCAGCAGTAATGCTGCTTGGATTTCTGACGTTCAGGATTGAAAATTTTACAGAGATAGGAGTTCTTTTCGCGCTTTTCTTTGTCCTCGCTTTGCTCTCAGGGTTGCCAATGAGAGTGTTTTTCAGAGCAGTAAGGCCTATGAGGCTGTTTATAATATTCATTTTTCTTGCACAGCTATTTTTCACAGACGGCAGAACACTTGTCTCGTACTGGATCCTTCAGCCGAGCCTGGAAGGACTGGAAATAGGGCTCAAACTTGCTGCCCGGTTTATACTCCTTTTGCTTTTTGCAGCTCTCCTGACAGCCAGTACCGATCCATCTGCAATTACCTGCGGCATCGAAAGAATGTTAAGGCCTTTACCATTACGCTTGCTGGGAATCAGCTCTTTTGAGCTTGCTACGATGATGAATATCTCTATAGCATTTCTCCCTCTTCTGTTTGAGAGAGTTGAGCGGACAAAAGCAGCCCAGGCTGCAAGAGGAATGGATTTCGTAAAAAATCCTTTCCGTTCGGTTCCTGCCCTTGCAATTCCCCTGCTCAGAGGTGTGATCAGGGATGCCGAAGAACTGGCTCTCGCTATGGAAAGCAGAGGTTACCAGGGAAGCAGACGGACCTCGATACATGAGCTTTCCATGCAAAAAAACGACTGGAAAGCCCTTATCATCCTTGCACTTTTCATCATTTTTATTCTGGTTCTCTGAACCCAGGCTCTTGAGACTTCTTAATTAGATTCAGAAAACTTTCTTAACTATCAGGGTCATTAAGAAGATATTAATATATGAACATCTGTTCATATATTCATGCGAGACGAATGTGAAAGAGTGGACTCAAAACAGCTGGGAAACTTGTTACAAAACATTCCTGATTCGGAAAGCATCACGAGGATGGCTGCGGTTTTTCAGGCGCTCCAGTCCGAGACCCGCCTTAAGATGCTCTTCTTGCTAAGGCAAAAGGAGATGTGTGTCTGTGAATTCGAACAGGTGCTTAGTGTCACTCAGTCCGCAATCTCACACGGCCTTCGCATCCTCAGGCAACTTGACCTTGTGAGGGTCAGGAGAGAGGGAAAGTTTACGATTTATTATATTGCAGACGAGCATGTCCGCACGCTGATTGAGATGTGCCTCGAACATGTGGAGGAAAAACATGAGCTTTGAATTTCTCAATGTTTGCTTAGCCCTTTTTTCAGGCATTCTCCTGGAATCCTGGAAAATCTTTGTAGAAGCGGCTCCCTATCTTATTTTTGGCCTGGGGATTGCAGGCCTTCTCAACATCCTTGTGCCTGACCAGAAGATCGTGGATTACCTTGGAGCTTCCGCAGGAAAAGTCCGTTCTGTTATCAATGCCTCCCTGGCAGGTCTTCCCTTACCGTTATGCTCCTGTGGAGTCATTCCTGCAGCCATGTCGATAAGAAAAAGGGGAGCAAACCGGGGCGCAACCATTTCTTTCCTGATTTCGACTCCAGAGACAGGAGTGGACTCGATAGCGGTTACTTACGCTCTCCTGGATCCTCTGATGGCAGTTTTCCGCCCGCTTGCTGCCCTTATGACTGCTATCCTTGCAGGGCTTGCAGACAATTTTTTGATAGGTGAAGAGTCGGGAAAGCAAAATAACAAAAAACAGGAGACCTCCGGGAAAAAAGCAGGAGTTCTTGCAGTCTCGACCTTGATTGAAGCTTCTGTGCAGGGCAAAACGTACACTCTTTCCACCTGCCCCCCTTTGTCCTGTAGTTGCGATAAGCCAGCAGATTTGGATGAAAAAACGGAGCCATTAAGCACCATAGTTAAGGACATAAAAGTAAAACCTTCAGGAACAAAGCTTCTGGAAATTAATAATAAGCCTGTAGAAGGTATGCGGAAGCTTGCCCTGGCAAATCCAGGTATTCAGGAAAATAGTTCTTCCTGTGGCTGTGGAAGCTGTGGGTGCGAAGAAAAAGAATTTGGAAAAGATGGGGAAAATAAAGATTCGGAAAATAAAGATTCGGTAAAAGCCAGGCTCATTAATGGAATAAAATATGCTTATCTCGAACTGCCAGGAGAGATTTCAAAATGGATGCTTGTCGGAATTCTGTTTGCCGGGATAATCTCCTATGCAATCCCAGAAAACCTTATCCAGAACTACCTTGGCGGCGGGCTTGGATCAATGCTAGTCATGCTTTCAGTGGGAATTCCCCTTTATATCTGCGCTACGGCTTCTACCCCTCTTGCTGCAAGCCTGATATCCAAGGGAATGAGCCCGGGAACGGCTTTTGTATTCCTCCTTGCAGGTCCAGCAACCAATGCAGCAACCATAACTATGGTCGCCCGCTTCCTTGGAAAACGTTCGGCTGCCCTTTACCTGGGAGTTATTTCCCTCTGTGCCCTTGGGGCAGGATTCCTGTTAGACTGGTTTTACCTGAAACTTGGAATCAGTGCAGTTGCAACCATGGGAACTGCAAAAGAACTGCTTCCTGAAGATCTAAAGCTGGGTTTTGCTGTTTTCCTTCTCCCTTTGATGTTATACGGAACTTTGCGCAGGGAAAAACAATGCGGCTGCTCCGAATGCTACTGAAATAAAACAAGGAAACGAAAAATAGTAAAGAAGATAGAAAAGTACCAGAATAATATAAATCCTCAAAAACAGAATGATCAATATGCAGGAAAATCCCGAATCTCAAGAAAAAAAGGAAACTAAAGGAAACTTTTTTGAAGCGCCAGGGGCACCTAAAGCCGAATCTAAAGAGGAACCAGGCGCGAGATTTGAGGGAAAAACAAAAGAATCCAGTGAAAGCACCGCATCCCTGGAGCGAGAAAAACCCAAAAAAAGTGATTTCAAACTTCAGGGGGAACTTGAAACCGGCTATACAGAGGAATCGTGGGCAAAGCCTGAGAGTGACATGGAAGAAAAAACCACTATAGAGCCTGGGGAAAAAAGAGAAGAGAAAGCCGCAGAAGAGACTAGAGTAAAAGTTAGAGTAGAAGCCGAGGAAGCCAGGGAAGAAGTAAAGGGAGAAGTAAAGGGAGAAGTAAAGGGAGAAGTAAGGGGAGAAGTAAGGGGAGAAGCAAAAGAAGAAGCAAAGGAAGAAAAACGCACCACCTACACCATGAAGAAGCGCCTTACTAAAAGCAAAAAAGAACGTATGCTCTTTGGGGTCTGCGGCGGGTTGGGAGAGTACTTTTGTGTTGACCCTACCTTTATAAGGCTTGCTTTTGCCGCCCTTGCTTTGCATGGAGGAATTGGTATTGTCCTGTACATCATCCTGACAATAATCATGCCCTCTGGAGAGAATTTTGAAATGGTACCCAGCACCCAGGGCAGCGAATTCCAGCGATGAAATCTTAACTAAACCGGAAAAATAACGAATTACAGGAGAAATTTCAAGCATTTCCGGCTAATTATTTTTTTCTTTTGCTTTTGTTTTATTCTTGTTTTTGTTTCTCTGAATTTGAGCCCTATTTTAGCTATTTTAGGATATCTTTGTTTTGAAACCAAGAGTTTTTGAAATTGATAACTGTACGGCTCCGGTAAAGCTGAACTGTGAAAGGAGCCGTCACCGTGCGTGCTCAGGTAAAGCTGAGCTACTCAGAGGAGCAATTGCTGCAGAGAACGCTAAAAGAAAGTAGACCGCGCAGTAGAAAATATAGAGCTGCAGAAAAGAGATAAGAATGCTAGAAAAAGAATAAAAAGAATTTGCCGAATTAGTTCAGTAGTTCCGAATACCCTTAGTTCCGAAACCTATTTTTTACAAATGAAGGCATAATTAAAAAAGGAGGCTCTTCGCTAT
>DADO01000058.1:0-2276 GCA_002509325.1 Methanosarcina sp. UBA402
TATCATGAACAGGCACTGAAAATTTCAAGAGAAATAGGAAACAGGCGCGGAGAAGGAAATCACCTTGGAAATCTGGGGAACGCATACAGAAATCTGGGAGAGCCAAGAAAAGCAATTGAGTTTTTGAAGGAATCTCTTGCTATAGGAGAAGCGATTGAAGATCCGAGGATAGTTAGCTTTTGCGAGCAGAAATTGAAGGAACTTGAAGAGGCTGAAGACGATAAAACTTCAAAAAATCCGCCAGTTTCAAAACATATTCTTAAGGCTATCGCCAGCAAGCTGAAATTCAAAAAATAACTCTTCAAAAAGCATAACTCACATCAAAACCCCCAAAACCAAAAGCTATTATATAAATAGCTACAAACTTTACCTGCAATTTTTACCTAATTTTAGTTTCTTAACAATCATATTTTTGCTCAGCTTTAAAGGTGGAACTATGCCTCATATAATGGAATTACTTGGAAAAACAAGAGTAATCGTAAAAGACGGAAAGGTTATCGAAGTCGGAGAGCCTGAAGTCAAATGGTGTCCCCTCTTTGCTAAAATTCGCGGAATCCAGAAAATCACCCCTGAAGAAGTCAGGAAGAATATGGAATTCAGGATCAGCGACTTCGGGATGTTTACCGATAAGAGGCGGCTGGAACTCGAGGACTTTGTAGGATTTGGAGCATCCGAAGTTATGATGACGGGACTGAGCCGGGGTTTACTTGACACAACCGTGACCGCCTGTGAAGGCGCAGGGACAGTTATTTCCAATAATCCTACTCTCGTTCAGGGCATGGGTGGCAGGATGTCCGGTCTGGTCGAAACCGAGCCAATCGATGCCATAATAAACGGAATTACAGAACGCGGCGGAATCGTGCTTGATCCTTCAACTGCAAAAATGGACCCTGTTGCAGGAGTGAAAAAGGCAGCAGAACTTGGGTACAAAAAGATTGCAGTAACCGTAGCTTTCGCGGAAACTGCAAAAGAACTACGGAAGCTCGAAGTAGAACTGGGGCTTGATTTGATAATAATTGGAGTTCATGTTACAGGTTTAGACAGGGAAGAAGCCCAGACTTTTGTGGAAAACGCTGATATTGTGACCGGATGTGCTTCAAAGCCTGTCAGGGACCTTGTAAAGCCTCTTGCCCAGGTAGGGACTGCGGTCCCGCTTTTTGCCCTTACCCAGAAAGGAAAAGAACTTGTGATTGAAAGGGCGAAGGATATTCAGAGCCCGATTCTGATAAACACTATGAAACTTCCTGTGCTGCCTGAACATAAGCAGCCCAGAGAACTGAAATAATAACGGCTCAAAAGCCGTTATTCTTTTTTAAAAAAGTTGCTGTTGCAGGTAGTGGCATAGGCAGTAGCTTATCTACTTTATTTACTTTCACATTTGTTATTTAATATTCTTTTGAAAATTTATACTATACAAATGTCTTAAAACCTTATTATGCCCTGAAATTTTTGGATGTCTGTTAAAGTGATAAGCTGCTGCCTGGAGAACTGGCTTATTCTTATTTCTTTTCTTTTTTTCCTGGTTTGGATGGTTTTACATCTTTCTTTACTGACTTATCGGCTTTCTTTGCTGGCTTCTCGGCTGGAGCTTTTACCTGCGGCTTTTCCGAAGTAGCCCCAGTTTTTGGACTGTCACTTTTTGTTGAGTTCTTTGCTATAAAAAACACCTCTGCTTTAATATCTTATATAAGTATTTGATTATACTGTCTTAAAGTTATATATAAGTTTTCCAGCTCAAATATTTACTTTCGGGTATTTTCTCCTTCCTGTTTTTGTTCTGCTTTTTGGAGCCTTTGGTTTATTATATACTCCCCAATTGGATTGACAAAACCAAGAAGAATCCCCAGCCCTGTAAAAATATAGATGACAGTAAAAAGTTTTCCCAGATCAGTTTTAGGAGCTAAATCCCCATATCCAACAGTTGCTAGAGTAATAACTGAAAAATAGAAGGAATCAAGCCATCTCCAGCCTTCGACTTTATGGTAAAAAACAGTGCCTCCAGCGAGGGTTATCCAAGTTAGATACATAAGGGATCTGAACTTCGGGTCCTTCAGCAATGTAATTAATGTCTTTAGAAAAGTCAAAAATGTATAAAGAAAAGGAATCATTATCTATCTCCCCGACCAGTTAAGTCCCCCAAATCTAAGTCATCCTAACAAACGAAAAACGAGCTTACCAGAACTGAAACTATGCTGTCAAAAAATTGGATTGCAAGTTTCCCCTACTATAATTTCCCGCCAATAATTAAAAAGAGATCTATACAAATAAAAGATCTA
>DADO01000058.1:2508-5409 GCA_002509325.1 Methanosarcina sp. UBA402
CAAATAAAAGATCTATACAAATAATAATTTTCAGACCTTAGTCCTCCTGAGCAGTCCTCTGAATAGCATTTTCTTCAGCAGCATTCACCTCAGCAGTATTATCTTCAAATAGTATTCTCCTCGGCAATATTCTCCTCAACAGTATTCTTCTCAGCACATTTCTCTGAGCAACACTTTGAGCAAATAAAGACTGATCTGGTGAACCCATTTAGCCCACTTGAGCAAACGTTACACTTGAGCAAACGTTGCCTTAGAAAAGCTGGCTTTCAATCCGGTCCCATTTTCTGAAGCTCTGACCGAGCAGGTAGAGGGCAGGAGGTACCAGCAGGAGGTTTACAAGCACATAGTATAGGCCAAACATTGACAGGATAACGTTCACCAGCAGGAGCGGCATGACTGAGAGCGTATATAGCGCAAAAGTCCTGCCATTGTAGAGGTTTATGGAAGGAGAAAGCCCTGTCAGGTAAACAAGTATTGAGACTATGTAAAGTGAAATTGAGAGAAAAACTAGCAGGGCTGGGAGTAGAACTGCAGGGTCTGTTTTAATGGTGAGCAGGATGAGAAGTATAAGCGGGACCAGATTCAGGAAAAGGTGAGTGTTAAGCTTACTTCTTATCATATCCGAAACTTTCAGGGGAAAGCAAGCATATGAAGCAAAGATATCGTATTCTGTAAGCCAGTTATACATCGAGGAGGAAAGTACTCCCAGAACAAGGGCAAACAGGATTAGAGTATTCAAAGCAGGAAGAACTCTTCCCAGGGCTGAAAGGAGCATCCAGATAAGGGCTGCAGGCAGCAGGACTGAGAAAATTAGCTTTCCGAGCCCTCCTTCACTCCTTTTCAGGTCAAGGAAATCCTTTGCAACAAATGCTGCATACCTGTAGGAACCAAATTCCTTACAAAGCCTGGAAAATGAATTTGAAAAGCTCTTTTTTGCCTGTGGGAAGTCCACCTTGAGGAAAAGCAGGGATAAAGTCGAAGGAATAATTATAAGCCCAGAAGAGAACAGAAACCGGCTTTTTGAAGGAAGCAGGAAAAAAGAAAGGCTCGGCAGGGTATAAAAGATACCTGAATCCAGGTTTCCGGAAATAATGAGCAGGAAAACCAAGCCAGCAAGCAAGCCCGAAGTCAGCAGCTTTCCTGAGTGAGCATAGATTGTAGATAAGAAAAATACCAGGGAAAGCCCGATCATAAAGGAAAGAGAAAGAGTCAGGAGAAGGAGAGCAAAAGGAAAATGGAAGTCTCCTGCCGGGATAAGGGTTGTAGCAAGCGCAAAACCTGCAATGAAGGGCAACACATAGAGAACAAAGTAATATATGACATCTTTTATAAGGAAGTTTGCAAAGATTAATCGTTCGGAAACGGGAAGCGTTCTTGAAGAATATGCTATCAGGCTTGCCTGCCCAAAACGCCGGTTCATAAACTCCCGGCCCATAAGCCCGAAGGCTCCTACCGTACTTCCCAGAAGCAAGAAAAGGTAATGCATCCCGAGTGCTATCTGGGCATAAGTAAAGATTTCCCTGAAAATCGGCAGGACAAGGCTTACAAAAAATGTGAAGAGGAAGATAAAGACCGGAAAGAGAGAAAAGCCCTTGTTCCCGAAAAGACTTGAATGCATCCGCCATTCTTCTTTAAACATGCTTTTAAAGATATCAAACATAAAATCCCTGCTAATTTATTCTTGCTTTTGCGCCATTTTTGCTTTTTTGTTATTTTTCCCTTTTTTATTTTCGATTTTAACTGCTATCGTTGCTGATTACATATCTTAGATATTGTTTCACACACTATACTTACTCCGATTCTATTATTGCCCACGCCGGTTTTGTTATGCGTACTGTATAGGTGTGCTCGAACCGGTGTCGGAATATCCTGGTCGGCTTACCAGCTCCAGGAAGAATTCTTCAAAATTCCTGCCCTGGAGAACAGGGTCATCCACGCGGCCTGCATAGACCAGTTTTCCTTTGTAAATGATCCCAATGCTGGTGCAAATCTGTTTTGCAATCTCGAGGATGTGAGTGGATATGAAAATCGTTCCCCCATTTTTCACGTAGCCTATGAGAAAATCCTTTACCTTTCTCTGCATTACAGGGTCCAGGTTGATAAGAGGCTCATCGATAATAGCAAGCTCAGGCTCATGCAGGAAAGCCTGAGCAAACATCAATTTCTGCCTTGTGCCTCTTGAGAGGTCTTTGCATAGCGAATTTTTCTGGGCTTTGAAATCGAAGAATTCAAACCATCTGTCGCAAATGGCTTCGTACTGCTCCATTTTCCTTATCTTTGCAATGAAATGGAGATATTCTTCTGCCGTTAAAAAACTGGGTGGAGTTTCCTGCTCGGGGATGATGCCTATGAGCTCACGGACCCTGATGGGATCTTCAAGTACGTTCACTCCGTGTACCCTGAGGGAGCCTGACGCTGGCTTTATCTGACCGGTGAGCATTTTGATCATGGTAGTTTTTTCCTGAGCCGTTCGGACCCAGAAGCCCAAAAAGCTCACCTTTCGTAATCGAGAGAGACATTGTCTACAGCCCGGGTGCTCCCATAAAATTTAGAAAGATTCTTTACCTCAATCATATTTAAGGCTCCTGAAAACCGTTATTTACATGAGAAGTCACAACGATTTTTCACGAATCAGAAGTTCTCACATTAATGACAAATATTCTATAATTCGAATGTTATAGATTTCGCTGAAAATATCCAAGGGAATGTGACAAAATCAAGATGTGTAGAAAGGATAAATCTCACAATTAGAACATCTCTTGCAAGATTCATAAGAAAAGGGATAAAATTCAGTAAAACCATGAAAATGCATCAGAAGACTTTTGATTTCTTCCAGGCATGGTATAACTTTATAAAACCTCATGATTCTCTAAAATTAAATGTAACTATTCAGCCTATCAA
>DADO01000058.1:5689-10796 GCA_002509325.1 Methanosarcina sp. UBA402
TTACAGAAATTTGTCTATTGGATATTTGTAAAGATGGCTATTGATGTTGTTTTATATAGGCTGAATAGTTACATTCCGGTTCAATAACTTAGGGACACGACCCAAAATACCATTACTGTTAAAATATTACTGTTAAAATATTACTGTTAAAATACTATTATTGTTAAAATACTATTACTGTTAAAATACTATTACTTTGCTCATCTCCATTTTAATCAGGCACGAATCTCCTGCGCCTAGCTTCAAGGAATCGACAAAATGCGCAGGTACTTCTGCGGTCAGGGTTTTATGGTGTCTAATAAGTTTGACTGTAATTTTTTTCTTTGGTCCTTTATTGATAACGCTGCTGACATATGCCTGATAAATGTTCTTAGCCTGGTCTTCAGAGCCTGGAAGAAGAAAAGTTATGTCCTCTGGATGGATTCCCCAGGAAACCTTGTCTCCGGGATTAAGTTTTAGAGAATTTACTTTAATTTTCAGGTCTCCGCTTATTAATACTGTGCTTCTGGATGCCTCATCATATCCCACAACCCTGGAATCGTCAAAAATATTAGACAGACCGGTTAGCTCAGCCACGCGCCGGTTTTCAGGATGATAGGAAATTTCATCAAGCGTGCCAAACTGCTGGACCTTTCCCCCATGCATGACAAGAACTCTGTCTGCCAGGATGAATGCTTCTTCCAAGCTGTGAGTGATAAACAACAATGGAATTCTGAGCTTATTTTGTAAACTCCTTATTTTTTCAATAAGTTCGATTTTTATTCCTTTATCAAGTGCAGAGAATGGTTCATCCAGCAGTAAAAGCTCAGGTCTGGGAGCCAGAGCCCTTGCCAGAGCTACTCTCTGCTTCTGCCCACCTGAAAGCTGAGATGGATAGCGTTTTTCCAGTTCTTCTATTTGGAGAAGGCTCAGCATCTCCATTATCCTTTCCTCTCTGCTTTCTTTATTCCAGTTTTTGAGGCCGCACTCTATGTTTTTTCTCACGTCCATATGGGGAAAGAGAGTATAGTTCTGAAAAACATAGCCAAGGTTGCGCTTCTGAATGGGCAGGTTAATTTTTTTATTTTTGTCGTAGTAAACTTTACTGTTCACAGTTATATTTCCGCAATCAGGGTCCGTGATTCCTGAGATGCATTTGAAAAGCGTGGTTTTCCCGGATCCTGATTGCCCGAAAAGTACGACAAGTTCGTTTTCCATCTCAAAGCTTACATCGAGCATAAAAGCTTTCTTGGCTTTGTTTCTGGCTCTGCTTTTTTTATTATCTTCAGCTTCATAATAGCTTTTTCTAAGTTCTACCTTAACACCCAAGTTTATACCTCAAACTTTCTCCTGCTGGCAATTTTTCCGGTAAGCGCGATGAACAGCAAAGACATAAGAACCAGGATCAAAACCAATATCTGGGCAAGTTCGTTATTACCTGCCTGAAAAGCGCTGTATATTGAGATGGACATCGTGTTTGTTTTTCCTGGAATGTTCCCTGCAAGCATAAGAGTTGCTCCGAATTCTCCGACAGCCCTTGCAAAACTGAGTACCAGCCCTGCAAATATGCCTCTTTTTGCAAGAGGCAGTGTTATAAGGAGAGCAGTTTCAATTTCACTTCTTCCGAGAATATAGGCTGCATATTCAAGCTCTTTGTCTACTGTTTCAATGGCTGCCTGCGCGGTTCTCACCATAAGCGGAAGGGAAACTGTATAAGCCGCAATGACTGCAGCCTGCCAGGTAAACATGATCCCGGTTCCCAGAACGTTGAAAATCAAGTGCCCAATAAATCCGTTTTTTCCTACCAGAATAACCAGAAGATAGCCAATTACAGTAGGTGGAAGGACTAGCGGAAGTGTTACCAGCAGTTCTGCAAGCCCTTTTCCGCGGAAATCACGCCTCGCAAATATATAAGCAATTACTACCCCGCTGCACAGTACTAGGAGGGATGAAATAGTAGCTATCCAGAGCGTGATGGATAAAGGAAACAAAATCTGGTCCAGCATAGAGATCATTTAATTATTGTCACTTGGATAATGCCGTAAATCCGTACTTTTCCAGTACTTCCTGTCCTTCTTCTCCAGTTACGAAATCAACAAATTCCTGTGCTTCTTCTTTATGCTCGGACGAAGAAACTACAGCTATCGGATATGTAACAGGGGTACTAACAGGCACACTTGTAACGATTCTGATAGTTCCTGGCTTTGCAGTTTTTGCATCCGTCATATATACAAAACCTGCGTCAACCTCCTCTCTTTCCACATATACAAGGACATGTTTGACGTCTTCGCCAAGCACCATCTTCTTTTCCAGCGGTTCCAATAGACCTGCTTCAGTCAGTGCAAGGCGTGCATATTTACCCACAGGGACCGTGTCAGGGTTTCCAATTCCTATTTTTTCGATTTGAGGATCTGCAAGGTCTTTCAGGCCTGTGATATTATGGATGCTGTTTGCAGGAACAATGAGCACAAGTGAATTTTGGACAAAATCCTCTCTGGAACTGTTGTCGATAAGATTTTCATTGGCAAGTGTGTCCATATGGCTCTCGTCGGCTGAGGCAAAAACATCAACAGGAGCTCCTCCCTCTATCTGCATGCGCAGATTCCCCGAACCTCCAAAATTGAAATTCACATCTATGTCAGGGTTTTCGTCTTCAAACTGGGATTCCATATCTGTAAAAGCTTCTGTAAGGCTGGCAGCTGCAGATACTGTTATAACATCAGGTTCCTGCCCAGAAACCGGAGTTTCTGATGTGACTGGAGTACTCGTTTCGTTTATAGCTTCGCTTCCATTATCCGTACATCCTATTGCAAGGAATATACTTAATAATACTAACAGAACTATCAGTCCTTTTTTCATAATTTCACCTACATAATATTTTTAACTCTTTGCTCTTTTTTATGGGTAATTTATAGTTACTTCCTAAATATGGGTAATAATTGAACATATTTTGTTTGGGAAATCGTATTCAAGATCGATGTTTCTCTTTTTGAGAGATCATGTTTCAACTGAGCAATTATTTTCAGCCCACATAAAACAGCGAAGAGCCATATTTTGTTATAATTAAGTACTTACACGGTTGAACTCAGAATCGATAACAATGGACCTTAGGCAGTAAATCACTTTTTTGTTTTTTTCTATATTTACATCATCCTCTGACAATAGTTATATTATGTCATAAATGGTGTTACAAATGATGCGTTATGTTTAATCATACATAACGCTTTTCTTCCTTTACTCTAATAGTATAAGAAGATTTCCGGTGCTAGTCTCACGAAAGATTTTAAGTTGATTCATGGTCGATTTACGGTCGGATGTACTCTTTATAAAAACATAATATATTGGGATTTCACGGATATCAGGATTTTATGGATATCAGGATTTTATGGATATCAAATAGTAAAAGGGAAAGGGAGCAAGATAAAAGTCAAAGAAAATTTTGACCCTGTTTTCGGAGAAAAGCAATCTAAGACTCTGAATAAACTTTTGTGAATTCCGCGCCAAGCGTAATCATAATTGAGGAATAGTAAAACAGAAGAAATAACCCTATAATAGACCCTATTGCTCCATAGACACTTGTAGGGTTATTGTATGCAATAAAAAGCACAATAGCATATTTTCCTATTGTTACAAGAATTGCTGTTATGAGAGCCCCTACAGAAACGGACCTGAAATCAAAAGTCTTATCGGGAAGCACTCTATACACAAGTATGAAAAACAGCATAAGAATAAGGAAGCTGGCTATTGAACCTGTAGAATCGGCAATTACAGACGAAAATGGTAGAAATTGCTGAAATAACTTTGAAGCGGCATAAAGAAATCCTTCAATAAGTATACTCATTACGAGAAGCCCTCCAAAGAAAATAACTATAACAAAGGATATGATCGCATCCCTGATAAAATCTTTAATGCTATTGGATTCGGCGGGTTTGATATCCCATGCTCTCTCAAGGAAATTCTTCAGTTGCCTGAAAACGTTACTCGCACTCCAGAGAAGAAATATAAAACCTATTAATGCGCTTATTGAGAGAGAATTAATTTCCGGAATACGTTCAAAAAGTAGAATTATCATATTGATGATTCTCTCATCAGCGGCTCCTTGAAGATTATTTATTATTTTACTCTGGAGATGTTCAGATTTCAAAAAAATACTTCCTATAGATACTGAAAATAGCAGGAGAGCAGGAAGACTCAGTACAAAATAATACGCCAGCGCGGCGCTGTAAGTCATAGCACTATCTTCCAGCCATTTCTTTATTGTTCTGACAACCAGATTTTTTACATACTGTTGGCTCATATTTTTTCCTGGTTTATATTATATTGCACTTTTATTAAACATTTTTTATTAAATTCTTGCAAATTTTATTCTTTTTTATTCTTTTTGTGGAAACGAATGAAAACGATTGAGTAAAGGACAGTGAACCACTGGAAACTAACCTCAGCAGACGAAAAGGAAAAGCTGATGTAAATAGAGGCAGAGATATATAAAATGGACAAGATAAAAGAGAATAAAACCGTAAAAAAGAATAAATCCAAACAGGCAAGAATAACAATTAAATTAAAAATGAGTACGGAAGACTGAGACTTATTTGGAAACGTATCAGCTTGTAAAGGGTGAAGCGGTTGATTCGAGTAAAAAGAGTTTACGAACAGCCATCTGATCAGGATGGACTCAGGGTACTTGTGGATAGGCTCTGGCCCAGAGGGCTCAGGAAAAGTGAAGCAAAGTTTGACCTCTGGATAAAAGAAATAGCTCCTGAAGACAGGCTCAGGAAATGGTTTTCTCATGACCCCGAGAAATGGGAAGAATTCAGGAAATGCTACCTTAAAGAACTGGATCAAAAAGAAGAGTATGTACAGGAACTCCTCGAAAAAGCGAGAGAAACCGATCTTACCCTGCTCTATTCTGCAAAGGATGAGACTTTTAATAATGCTGTAGTTCTTAAGGAATATCTGGAATCCAGATTAAAAAGCCAATAGCTTTGAAAGCCTTAATTGAATTCAAAAGCTGGGAATAATGGTTGGCAAACTCTTTTCAGGTCTATTCAGTGCTTTTAACTCCGTTTTCAGGTTTATTCCATACTTTTAACTCTGTTATAATTCTTTTCCATTGGTCATCGGTTAAGGA
>DADO01000190.1 GCA_002509325.1 Methanosarcina sp. UBA402
ACTTTCAGGGTCATACAAGGAGCGAGAGCTTTCTGCAGAATTAGGGCGTATATTTCTACAATAAGAAAGAATGGTTTGCCTGTTTTTGAGGGTATTCTTGCGGCACTCAAAGGAGCGCCGTTAGCTATACCCTGAATAGTTACCTTTTATTTAAAAAAGAGGATTGTGGCCCTTTTGAGGGTTCACAGCAACCTTACGGTCTCAAGGTTTGTAAGAGCCCTGGTCTCAATCTTCAGTTTTTTGTAAACCGAGCTTGCCAGGTCAACACAGGCTTTTTCATCTCCATGCATGGTGAACACCCTTTCTGGGCGGGGCTGCATTCTCTTGACATAATCCACAAGCTGTCTCCTATCTGAGTGACCTGAGAATCCGTCAACAACCTGGACATCCATGTTCATCTTAACGGTTTCAATGGTTCCGCTCTTTCCTGTCATTGGGATTTCCTTCCATCCTTTCTGGATTCTGCGTCCGACTGTCCCATCAGCCTGATATCCTACGAACACCAGAGAATTGCGTGGATCTTCAGCAAAAGCTTTGAAATAATCCATGACAGGTCCTCCGTTCATCATTCCCGAGGTCGAGAGGATGACACAGGGATGAGGGTTCTGAATTATATTCTGGCGCGTCTCATGAGAATCAACGGGCTTAAAGCATTCGGACAGGAAGGGATTCTGACCTTTCTGGAAAATCAGCTTCCTCAGGTCATTGTTAAGGTATTCGGGGTGTGTAGCATGGATTGCCGTTGCTTCCCAGATCATTCCGTCCAGATAGACCGGAACTTCGGGAATCAGCCCTTTTCTTATAGACTCTTCAAGTACTATCATGACTTCCTGGCTTCGGCCGACTGCAAAAGCCGGGATAAGGCAGATTCCCCCCCTTTCTACTGTATTCTTAACTACCGTCTGCAGGTTCCTTTCAGCATCCCTTAGTGAAGGCTGGAAAGCATTGGAATTCCCATAAGTAGCCTCACTGACGACGGTTTCAACTCTCGGAAACCTGTTAACGGCAGGATCAAAAAGCCGTGTTTTCTCATATTTGTAGTCCCCAGTAAAAACCACGTTATGAAGCCCGTCTCCTATATGGAAATGGGAAATGGCCGATCCCAGAATATGGCCTGCATTGTGGAAAGTTAATTTGATATCAGGTGCAATATCCGTTACTTCTTCATAGTCCAGAGGAATCGTGTGTTTTAGGGTCTTTGCTACCATGCCTGATTCGTAGGGTATCTTTTTCCCTTCTTTTGCTGCCACATCAATGTAGTCAAGCTGGAGCAGCACCATCAGGTCCCTTGTTGGGGGCGTACAGTACACAGGCCCTTCATACCCATATTTAAAAAGCAAAGGAACAAGCCCCTGATGGTCCAGGTGAGCGTGAGTAACTACCACGGCATCAATCTGATTTAAGGGGAAAACTTCAGGAACATACAGGTAAGGAGTCATGTTTTCATCCGAGCCCACATTGACTCCACAATCGATCAGGATTCTGGACTCAGGAGTTGAGAGCAGGAAACAGCTCCGCCCTACTTCTTTACACCCCCCAAGCGATGTAACCCTTACCCACTGGTCTTTTGAGGTACACTGTTTGTGAATCTTCCTCCCCACGGATTTAAGAATTTCCTTTCTTTCCTTGAGGTTGTTTCTCATGAATTCTCTAATATTCTTTACAGTACGGGATTTGATAGGAGGAGTCCTTACAACCTTCGGGATCCAGCCTATTTGCTTTGTAATCTCCCGGAGGGTAGCTCCATGCTTTCCTATCACAAGGCCCGGTTTTTCAGCTTCGATAATCACTTCTCCGGAATCGGGGTCAAAATAGTAGCTCGAGATTACGGATTCTTTTGGAACAACCTCTTCGATTATAGAAATAGAGTCTTCAGGAGTTGCAAGTACCCTTGGATCCGGGCGCATAGCAATCCGGGTCCTGATCTCTTTTGCCAGGTTACGAATAATGTTCCCATCGTCTGCAAATTTTCGGGGTTCTTCAGTATAAAGCACAAGCTGAGGTCCCTCAAATTCAACGTCGGTAATTGTAACTCCTTCAGGTAGGTTTTTCTCAATTTTATTTTTGAGGTCTAATAGCACGTCTTCAATAGGCATTAAGAATCTTCCTTTTTGTCAAAAAATGAAAAAGTATGTAGATATTGGAGAAATAGTAGGTTGAAAAAGATGTTAGTTTAATGTAAAGTAAAAAACCAACAATTTTAATTATTTAGGTAATGAAGCCCTTATGGATTTTACTTCTTCAGGGTCCAGCCTCCTAAACGCTTCCTTAGTAATTACCACTACATCAATGTTTTCTCCAGAAGCTGAATCCCTTTTAGTTGCATTGTGGATTGCCCGGATAGCAAGGTCAAGGCCTTCTTTTACAGTCATGTCTTTCCTGTACAGGTCTTCAAGCACCCCATATGCCATGGGAGAACCGGAACCTGTAGCCGAGATCCTTGTTTCTTCTATGCTTCCTCCAAGAGCATCAAGTGAATAGATACCAGGCCCATTTTTGTCAACTCCTCCTATAAGGAGCTGGACCATCATGGGATAATAACGATTGGCATTTAAGAAGTTTGACATCAAGGTTGCAATACCTTTTATTGTCATGGTTTCATTCCTGCGCATCTTGTAGAGCTGTGATTCTACACTTACGAGCCGAACAAGTTGCTGGGCATCTCCTACCGAACCGGCAGTGGTCATTGCAACAAGGTCGTCAATTTGATAAACCTTTTTTGCAGTTTTACTTGCGATGAAATTCCCCATAGTGGCTCTCTGTTCACTTGCGAGCACGATACCATCGGTA
>DADO01000144.1 GCA_002509325.1 Methanosarcina sp. UBA402
CCTATAAAAAACGCATTATATAGACATCACACATATAAGAAAACGAAAACTGTCAAAAATCATAAGATACCCAATAGAACTTTGAATTGTATAAAGAAAACAGCAGTATGAAGCCCATTTAAACTTTCTCAAATGTATGCTTCTGTCAAACTAAGGTTCTAAAGGCAGAGCAGAATGCATTTTCACGAATTGCGATAAAACGCATATGAAATTTTTCGAATAACAGGCACAAAGAAATGAAAGTACTTTACCCCACCTTTTTTGACTATTATAGGACTTATGCGGTTGAATTGTTTTCTGTCGACCACATTAAAATAATATCGTTTCTATAATAATAGTAAAATATTCAAAAAAATCTTTGAGTTGAAGGAAATAAACCCACCTAAATGTACTGAACTTGATTACATTAATTTCTCATTGCTTCTTCGCGTGTATTTAGCTGTACTGAAGCTTCTAGGTACAGTTTTATAGACTCGAATAGTCCAGCTCACGACTCTTTTACTCGTCTACTTCTAAGACAGCCTCCGTATCCGGAGGCTTTATAGGAAGAAATTAAGGATTTTGTTACTCCTGAAACTGGATTTCTTATTATCGATGATACTGTTCTCGATAAACCTTATTCCAAACGTATGGATCTTGTTTACAGGCAATGGAGCAGTAAACATTATCACAGTTTCCCGGCAATGAACTCTTCAGTCATGCGATATGCTTCGGCATCGGAGTACTGTTCAGGCGGATGCTTCATAAAATATGCCGAAGGAGAATAAAGGACTCCTCCTATTCCGCGGTCAAGACCCAGTTTACAGCATCGAATGGCATCAATTACCACGCCTGCCGAATTAGGAGAATCCTCAACCGAAAGCCTGAGCTCAAGGTTCATTGGCACGTCCCCGAAGAGTTTTCCTTCCATTCTCAGGAAACAAACCTTGTTGTCTTTCTGCCAGGGAATGTAATCACTTGGACCCACATGGATATTTCCGCTCTCAAGCCTATCTTTGAGTACTGATTGGACAGCTTCAGTTTTTGATTCTTTCTTGGAGGCAAGCCTGTCCCTGTTAAGCATATTAAGAAAATCGGTATTCCCTGCGGTATTAAGCTGATAGGTTCTTTCCAGTTTTACTCCCCGCTTCCTGAAAAGGTCGGCAAGCGTCCTGTGGACAATAGTAGCCCCTAACTGGGACTTGATATCGTCCCCTATAATAGGAAGCTTCATTTTTTTGAAGCGTTTTGCCCACTCAGGATTGCTTGCAATAAAAACCGGCATATTGTTAATAAAAGCGCAGCCAGCTTCAAGAGCACATTCGGCATAGAAACAGGCGGCCTGTTCTGAGCCTACAGGCATATAATTCAGGAGGATCTCAGCACCTGAGTCCTTCAGGGCAGCTATGATTTCCTCTTTTGTTGCACCCTCACCCTCGATGGACAAAAACCTGCATTCTTCAGGGTAGTTTGCAAGGTGATCAGAACAGCCGTCCAGAACCCTCCCGACTTTTACATTTATCCCTGCCTGTGGAATGCCCGCACAGAAAACCGTTGTGCAGTTGGGAAGAGAAAAAATAGCCTCTGATATATCTTTTCCCACTTTCCGTTGGTCGATATCAAAAGCTGCTGCAACTTCAATCTCATACGGCAAGTAGCCTCCAAGATCCCAATGCATCAGGCCGAATGAATCCGTGTCATTTTTTCTCCGATAATATTCAATCCCCTGCAGGAGTGAACTTGCACAATTCCCAACCCCCGCAATGGCAATTTTTATCCTGTCTTTACCTGCCGCTGGTATTCCCCCAAAAAGCTTAAAATGGTAATAGTGTAAAATTTTGCTTAAAATGATGTTTTGAAGTACTGCTATGAAATATGGATTTTAAAATACAACTATGAAATATGGATTTTAAATGCTGACTTATATTGATTTCCCAATTTCCCCAGAAATTTTGCAGTTTTCAAAACTAGTTTCCAGAGTGTAGTCTCGTAAAGAGTAAGGAATGGAAACTGTGATGCCTCTTATTGTATGAATAAAATACTATAAAAAGCGTTTTACAAAAAATAAGGATCATGTTAATCTGTGAACTCTTTTTAAGGCTAATTTTTCTCATTCTCAGGCCCATTTTATGGTGATTCAGCCTGAAATAGATTATAAAGGCTTAGAGGTTGATCCAGAGCACTAAAAGGATGTGAATTCCCGTAAATGCAGGTACCAGGAATTTAAATATTGGCTTCTGAGTTTTATGCCTGAAATGCTGCATTCCAAGCAATGCACCAATCGGACCAAAGAGAGAAGCAATCAATAAGCCTTGCTCGGAAATTCTCCATTTATCTTCTCTTGCCTTAAATTTATCTATCCCATATAGGGTATAAGAAGCTGCATTAAGAACAGCATAAATAATAGGGAAAAGAAGATATACAGTCTCTGCCATGGAAAAGAATCATCCTTAATAATAATTAAAAGCTGTGATGTCTTACTAGGTTACATTGATCTTCCCAGATCAGTATAGATTACAGTATTAAATAAGTGGCTGAAATAAGTAGCTGCCCTAAAATATAACCAGATAAAACGCATATGAAATTCTTCGAATAACAGGCACAAAGAAATGAAAGTACTTGAAAGCACTTTCATGCCAAAAATTGGGGTAAGAGGGTCTTAAATGAGCGTAAGCCAGGATGAAAGCAAATCAGGACAAAAAAACGAGAATCATGCCCATAGAAGTCTGCTATCTCCTCCACCTCTGGTTTTGAAGGTAGGTCGCTACCTCCCAACTCTTATTCTGACCGGGCTGGCTGTTAACCTTATTCTTCCGCAGCTTGCTTCGCTTGAGGCGTCCCTGCATGTTATCAAAACGATGGTCCTATGGGCTGTGCTGCTGGCTGCCCTTGTCCAGGGGATCAGTTACCTGGGGGCAGGTTATCTTATAAATTCAGTCGTAGCAATAGTGAACCAGACTATCCCGATATTAAATGGGGTTATAATAACGCTCGCAGCTTCAAGTATAGGCATGCTGGCAGGAGGTCCTTTCGGGAATGCTGCAGCGACTTATAGATGGGTAAGGAAATATGGCGTCAGTGCAGAAGGCGCAGGGCTTGCGGGCGCCCTGCCCACGTTTTTCAATAATACGATCTTAACTGTACTCGCTGTAACCGGAATCCTGCACCTTCTGGCAGTCCACAGCCTTTCTTCGATACAGTTCTTCGCCTTTATCCTGATCTTAACTTTACTTGGCCTGGGCTTTGCAGCAATAAATTGGGGAATAAGAAACCGTGCAAATTTTACACTCGTTGTTGTCAGGATAGCAGCTTACTTTTCCCGGCTTCTGCATAAAACCTATGCGCCAGCTCCAACCGAAACCTCAGTAGGCCGAATTTTTGCAGCCCTTGAGATGCTTGGCAATGGAGGCTGGCAGCGCCCGCTCTTGGGAGCTGTGGTTAATACGGGCTTCGATATGTTGACCCTTTATTTCTTCTTCATAGCTGCAGGGTATCCGGTAGGGCTAGGGATCCTGGTCGTGGGGTACGGGCTTCCCCTTCTCCTGGGAAAAATAGCTTTTCTCCTGCCCGGAGGAATTGGCGTTGTGGAGAGCACGATGGCTGCCCTCTATACAGGCCTGGGAGTGCCCAGCTCAACTGCGGTTGTTGTCGTGCTCAGCTACAGGGTATTTTCTTTCTGGATTCCGACGCTGATAGGATTTCCAATAGCGTTTTATCTGCAGAGGACATGAAGTTCGTGAAAAATTTTGGTGAAAATTTCTACTATCCGGTTTGAATAATTTTATTATCCTTCGAGGCTGCAGAGAATCTTAGACGAGATTGCCGTTCCCATACAATTGTTCAGCGTCACTGAGAGCATAAACACTATTACCTTCCCTGCCTGCAGGACGGGAGAAACGCTATTCCCCGGTTTCGGCATATCAAAGCGCGTAAAGCTCAGATAAACCAGTGAAGCCCAGGAATTAACGACCCTGCACCAGATAGTATGAGTATCATTAATAAGTTCGGCTTTCTCCAGTACGGCAGGGCTGGCAAATTCCGTGACTTCAACCTGTAAGGAAGAAGCTTTATCAGGGCTAAATCACATAATCTTTTAAAATTCTCGTAACAGCGAGTTTCATTTCATCAACTGTTAAATGTTTTCCTTTCCCTCGGAATTTATTTACCTAGAGTTTCCTTCCCCATTACTGTCTACGGTAAAAACTGAAGCTCCTGCCTGAGTTCTTCCCGTATCCCCCGCCTCCAGGAGTTTCGATCACAAAAACGTCTCCACTCTTTAGCTCAACTTCGGCCTGGCCTCCAATTTCGAGAACACTGCCGTCACTGCGGATAAGCATGTTTCTTCCGCACTTTCCAGGCATTCCTCCGTTGAGCCCGAAAGGCGGGAGTTTCCTGTGGCTTGAGAGAATGGCAGCATTCATATCTTTCAGGAACCTGAGCTTCCGGACAACCCCGTTTCCGCCTCTGAATTTACCGTCTCCGCCGCTTCCTTCCCGAATGGAAAATTCCTCTAGTAAAACAGGGAACCTTGTTTCAAGGATTTCAGGGTCAGTAATCCTGGAGTTGGTCATGTGCGTATGCACGGCATCTGTTCCTGAAAATCCCGGACCTGCCCCTGCACCTCCGCAAATAGTCTCATAATACTGGAAATCGGCGTTCCCGAAGGTGAAATTATTCATTGTACCCTGAGATGCTGCAAGCGTACCAAGGGCTCCAAAAAGGGCATCGACAATATATTGTGAGGTTTCGACATTGCCTGCAACAACTGCAGCAGGAGGTTTGGGGTTGAGCAGGGAACCCTCAGGGATTATAATCTCAAGTGGCCTCAGGCAGCCCGCGTTAAGGGGGATATCGCTTTTTACAAGCGTTCTGAAAGCGTAAAGGACGGCAGCTATGCAAACTGAAGCGGGAGCATTGAAGTTATTTGGAAGTTGCGGAGAAGTACCCGTAAAATCAATTCTTGCACCCCTGTTCTTGCGGTCAATTGTAACCTTCACTTTGATCGCGTTCCCGTCATCGAGTGAATAGGTAAATTCCCCGTTTGCAAGCCTGTCAATAACTCTCCTGACCGCTTCCTCGGCATTATCCTGCACATGGCCCATATAAGCTTCAACCGTTTCAAGGGAAAATTCTTCGACCATCCAGCGCAGTTCGGAAAGCCCCTTCTCATTTGCTGCGATCTGTGCACGGATATCCGCAAGATTCTGGCCAGGGTTTCTTGCAGGGTGTTTTCCTGAATCCAGCCAGGCTTTCAGACTTTCTTCACAGAAGCAGCCCTGTTTTACGATTTTCATGCCCTCGCTTAACACTCCTTCTTCCGTAATGGTCCTGCTGCCCGGAGGCACGGAGCCAGGACTGATACCTCCGACATCGGCATGATGACCTCTCGAAGCCAGGCAGAATAGGATTTCCCCGTTGCTTCCAAACATCGGGGTAACGACCGTGATATCAGGGAGGTGGGTTCCTCCGTGGTATGGGGAGTTTATCAAATACACATCTCCTGCCTGCATCTCCTTTGATTGTGTCTGGATAAGGGTTTTTACGCATTCTCCCATTGAACCTAGATGCACAGGGATGTGAGGAGCGTTTGCTATCAGGTTCCCTTTCCTATCAAAAACGGCGCAGGAGAAGTCCAGCCTCTCCTTTATGTTTACCGAGTGAGCCGTATTCTGCAGGGTAAAACCCATTTGTTCGGCAACTGACATGAACCTATTATTAAAAATCTCAAGCATTACAGGATCAGCCCCTGCCCCTATAGATTTTCTGACAGGCAGCAGAGCTTTGCGGGTAAGTAGATAGTGGTTGCGGGCAGTAATCTCCCCCTGCCAGCCGGGTTCGAGAATAATGGTTGTGTTTTCTCAATAAGAATTGCAGGCCCGCTTATGCCGGTTCCGGGCTTGAGCTCGTCTGTATTGAAGACAGGAGTCTCATGGAATTCCCCATAACTGTATATCCTCACTACAGCGACAGGAGAGAAAACAGGATTCTCTTCAAGCGCAAGCAGGGGGTCAGAATCCCTTTCCGTAACCCCCACAACCTCAAGAGAAACGGCTGCCACAACAATGGATTTCCCTTCCATTACGAAGCCAAAGCGTTTTTTATGGGCTTCCTCAAAGCCAGCCCTGAGTGCATCGTTATCTGCAAAATCTACAGCCAGCTGCGTATCCGATCCTGCGTAGTGCATATGTGCCCTGTAAATCATATTGATACAGGTTTCCCTGATTCCCTGCTCAAGCATGGAACGCCGCCCTTCTGTCTCAAGCCCTTCAAAAACAGATTTTAACTCCTTTACCAGCCCTTCTGACAGTTCGGTTCCGATATACTGTTCTTTTATTAGCCTCTGGTCTGCAAGTCCCATGCCATATGCTGAGAGCACACCTGCATACGGATGAATGAAAACGCTTTTGATCCCAAGGCTGTCTGCAACCCTGCAGGCGTGCTGGGCGGCAGCTCCTCCAAAGCAGCAGAGGGTATATTCTTTTATGTTGTATCCCCTCTGAACCGAGATTTTCTTGATGGCATTGGCCATATTCTCAACCGCAACCGAAAGGAAACCCTCGGCTACCTGTTCAGGCGTCCGATTACCGATTTCACCTTTGCCTTCGCTTGAAACCGTTTCCGCAAGTTCTGTGAATTTCCTGCACACAAGTTCAAAGTCGAGGGGCTGGTCTGAATCGGGCCCAAAGATCTCCGGGAAAAATTCAGGCTGCAGTTTCCCAAGCATGACATTGCAGTCGGTAACCGTAAGCGGCCCACCTTTTCGATAGCATGCTGGCCCGGGGTCCGAACCTGCCGAGTCGGGACCTGCCCTGAACCTGCCTCCTTCATAATGAAGTATAGAACCTCCGCCTGCTGCAACCGTATGAATACGCATCATAGGCGAACGCAGGCGCACCCCTGCAATCTCAGTTTCGAGACTGCGCTCATACTCTCCACTATACTGGGCTACATCTGTAGATGTACCACCCATATCGAAAGTAATGATTTTCTGTGCTCCTGCCATTTTCGAAGTTGCAACCGCTCCAACGATTCCCCCAGCCGGCCCGGATAGAATACAGTCCTTGCCTTGAAAAGTTTCCGCATCCGTAAGCCCTCCGCTGGACTGCATGAACATAAGCTTAGGACTTCTTTTAACTTCGTTCTCTTTTCCATCCCCGCTATCTTTTTTTGTCTCGTCTTCACTTTCTTTGTCTGCCCCGTCTCCGCTATCTTTTTCTGTCTCATCTTCTGCCCCGTCTTCATTTTCTTTTCCTTCCCTTCCACCTTGCAGGGATTCGTGTATCATATTGACGTATCTTCGGATTACAGGAGAGAGATATGCATCCACTACAGTTGTTTCCCCTCTGCTTACGAGTTTAATTAACGGGCTTGCCTGATGGGAGAGAGACACCTGTGTAAAACCGATTTCCCTGGCAAGCCTGCCGAGTTTGAGTTCATGCTCAGGATACCTGTACGCATGCATAAGTACGATTGCAGCCGAGTGAATCCCTGCTTCGAAAGCTGCTTTAAGCGCTTTTCTTGCGTTTTCGAGGTCAAGAGGAACAAGCTCTTTCCCATCGGCGTCGACCCTTCCGGACACCTCGATAACCTTCTCATAAAGCTGGTCTGGAAGTTCGATCTTCTGAGCAAAAATATCCGGGCGGTTCTGGTACCCGATTCTCAAAGCGTCCCCAAACCCCCGGTTTATGACAAGAACAGTCCGTTCCCCTTTCCGCTCAAGCAGAGCATTTGTGCCGACTGTTGTTCCCATTTTCACGGATTCTATGAGTTCAGAGGGCAGGGGTGCATTTCCGGGCAGCCCGAGAACCTGCCTGATCCCGTGCATGGCTGCATCTTTATAGTGGCACGGGTCGTCGGAAAGAAGCTTGTGAGTGATCAGTTTTCCATCAGGGCTGCGAGTTACGATATCAGTAAACGTACCTCCGCGGTCTATCCAGAACTGCCATCCGGCTTTGGGGGACATGAAGGGAATGATTGTAGAGGTGGTATTAATTATTAATCGGGTGTGAGGTTTGAGCTTGATTTCCACGAAGTCCAAAATTTATGTTCAAAGTGGCAGCGGAGGAGTTATATCCTGATATAGGATCCTTAAAAATTGCTCA
>DADO01000199.1:0-3318 GCA_002509325.1 Methanosarcina sp. UBA402
AATTGGATAAAGATGGACCATCAGATATTGAAGACAGAATTAAAAATGTAAAGAAAAACGAATTGATAGAAAAACTAATAGTTAGATTATGCAATGAAGCAAAGGAACAAGCAGGCGTGCTCACAGAAACTGATATTGCTATAATATTAAGGATAACAGGTTCTATGGTTTCTGTTCACGTTACAAGTTATGAAGAAAAAACAAAAAAGGTCATTCCAAGAGCCGGTACAGAAATGGATATAGGAAGGTCCTTAACTCATAAGAAATTAGCATTCCATAATTACAAGAAAAAGATTCCTACTTCAGAAAATGCTCGTTTAATAGATCATACTCCAGAATCAGTAGATAGATACATCAAAGATGGAACACGGATAGAAAAGCTCTATGCAGATGGATATAACGAATGGGAGATGGCATTTTTTACAGGGCTCTCGATATGCTTAGTCCAGGAGTATGTAGAAATAATAAAGTCATACGAAAAAGAAAAGGATAATAAAAAAGATATTGAAAAGCAATAACTAGAGAAATGAAGGGTCATATGAACCTATCTTCGTTTATGGGGATAAGCGGAGGTTTCATAAACAAACACCAGAGGAGGATTATACATCCTCCTCAATATATTTTACGATTTATTAGGAGATAAAATAAGATTTTGGACCATAATAAAATGTATTTTTCTATGGGGAACTCAATTTAACCTCAATTTAGGAGAATAAATCATTTATAGTACTTATTATTCCATATGATTTTTTAGGTCCCTCAACATTATAGTAAACATGCCAACTTAATAAATAAATTATGTTTCTCTGGAGAACTGTTGGAAAATTCCTCGTAATTAGAGAAAAACGTGGGTCAGTGGACCAGCACATCCAAGTCGGAAACTTTCCTGATGCTGACAAAACTATAAAAAACTGAATATAAGAGGTAAAAATCATGAAAGTAATAGCCATAAACGGAAGTTCTCGAAAGAAATGGAATACAGCCACCCTGCTGGAAAAAGCTCTTGAAGGTGCAGTTTCAGAGGGCGCAGAAACAGAAATAATCCACCTCTATGACCTCAACTTTAAAGGTTGCACAAGTTGCTTTGCCTGTAAATTAAAGAATGGAGAAAGCTATAGAAAATGCGCAATGGAGGATGATCTGACACCTGTGCTGGAGAAGTTGACAGATGCCGATGCAGTTATACTTGGATCTCCCATCTATCTCGGAAATTCTACGGGCGAGATGAGGTCCTTCATGGAACGCTATATCTTTCCTTTTCTTGTTTACAAGCTAATAAAAAAAATTAAAAGCTAATAAAAAGAAAAATGGACTGATAAGACCAATAAAATGAAAATGAATTGAAATGGAAAAAGTTAAAGATCATTGTATTTTGAAAACAGAACTTTTTTACCTTATATTTCAATTCATTTTATAATTCTATAAGTGTACTCAAAGTCTCCACCAGGCTTTCCATCTCCATCCCCATCCAGAGCAATACCGCGCTCGTCCATTATGAATCCAGACCCGGTTTCGCTTCCAAGTAAAGTAATTGTTATTTCAGCGCCTGATTCATCCGTGGGATATTCGTCATAAGGACGAAACATCAGCATTCTGGATCCTGTGTCAAGTAATCCATCCACAGGTTCTTTCGATGCAGAACTTTTGACGATTACGGTTTCTTTCGTAATGGTTGCACTGTTCATAGGCATGTTGAATTCGATCCAGATAGGGGAGTTATGCCTGAAAGCAAAGGTTTGCCTGTCAGGATAGATGGATTCTACCTTTGGAGGAGCCTGTCTCGGCTTGAAAGGAGTGGAAAAAGTTTTTAAAGTTTCTGGAAGGAACGTTTTGCAGCACATGTATTTTTTAATGGCATATATAATGGCAGCTCCTGTAAACATACCCAGCAGGAGTTTACACCATTTGTTCATTTTGCGCAGGTCTGTACCTCCCCTTAGCTCATTCCACTTTGATTTTCTGTCCTCTTTTTTTAACAGCACGTTTTTTAACAGCGTATATGAGTGTGGCGCCTGCAAGTGCACCCAGAATTATTTTACCGATTTTCATTGAAGACCCCCTACCTGCTTCAACCTCAACTGGTTCATTAAATATCATTTCTTCCGGTTCCATTTCTCCTTCTTTTTGAGGTTTCCCTGACTTAAGTTTACTAAGGAGATATGCCCCGAGAGCAAGCTTAAAATATTTGGATAATGTCCCCCTACCTCTTGAAGACCTGGCTAACTTAACTTTCTTCATAATATACGCGCTAAGCAACAGCCTACCGTATTTGTTCATGTTTAACAATCTTGCACCCCCTCATTCTTCCCTCAACCGGACAGCCCCTTTTTTTGTATTTTGTCCGCAAAGGGGAGTAATGAATTTAATACTCCTGTATCATCCTATAGTTCACATGTTATATAACGGCAACTATATAGGTTCATAAATAAAATTTAACTGTTATCCGACTTCAAAGACTGTCTTATTTCTAGCGAAAATACGAATGTAGATGCAGGTCAGAGGCGCAGATGTGTAGGACAGAAATACAATTCAGGTCAGGTATGGACCACAATTCAGGTCAGGTATGGACCAATCACGTATAAAGAATTTGAAATTTGCCTTGAAGGTTCCGGATAATTAATTGAGGATTTCAAATTAGAATTTTGACTTAAAAACTTATTCTTTTTTTCACTAAACTCTGATAGAGGCTCCCAACTAACTCTGATAGAGGCTCCCAAATTAGAATTTTGGCTTAAATGCCTATTCTTTATTTCTTTAGGCCCGCCAGTTTTCTGTTATTCTATAGTGGCAACCTTAATCAGGTTTTAAAGAAAGAGTTGCCAAATTAGATCTGGAATTTCAGAGCTAATTTGAGATCCTCCTGTAAGACAAAAGAGAATGAGGAACATTTATTGAAGGTACTGGCCTTACCAAAGATTCCGCTGCATAACAACACAGCGGAGTTAGCGGCAAGAGCAAAGGTCAGAAAAAAGATGTAAGCCTTCAAACCATAACAGAGGAAGGAACAAAGGCAAACGACACATTTATGACGATTGTTCAGACAGCTAAGAAACTGGGTCTAAGTGCATATCAGTACATATGTGATAGAATGAGCGATACATTTGAAATGACATCTCTGGCTCAACTCATCAGAGAAAAAAGTGCACTCAGTGGAAGGAAGAAAGCTTTCCACTCAATTTGAAGAGGATACCTTATATCGAGAAATCTCAAAAATATAACTATTCAGGTAACTATTCAGCCTATCAAAACATGTCTGTTGATATTGATTCCAACGAAAACGAGGAAACCGAGAATTAACTTATGAACAATGAGAAAACA
>DADO01000199.1:3484-8455 GCA_002509325.1 Methanosarcina sp. UBA402
GTCAAAGAAAATCAAATTACAGAAATTTGTCTATTGGATATTAGTAAAGATGGCTATTGATGTTGTTTTATATAGGCTGAATAGTTACCTATTTAGATAATTATTTATCTTCTGGGTAAAATTCTATATCATGAGCTGGTACGGGATAGATGCAGTAGACAGAGCTTTCTCAAGGACAAGAAAAGCTCTTTTCGAACCCTTTGATTTCTGGAAATGGGCAAAACTTGCAATCATCATTTTTCTATTAGGCGGGGTTGCCTCGAATTACGGTGGTCAGGGTACCAATTATAAGATAGGCTCAGAAGATTTAGAAAATCTCCCTAATATTGAGCCTGGCCAGATGCCTGACTTTCCTTTTGATATGAATGAAATTGCTTTCAGTTATATTTACGCTGCATCATTCCCGGCAATTATAATAGCAGCAATAGTTTCCATTCTTCTCTTAGTTTTGATTTTTTCCTATATTTCCAGTGTCATGGAATTTGTTTTTGTGGAATCCCTGGTAAAAAACGAAGTAAAATTCTGGGCTTATTCGCGAAGGTTCCTGGGAAAGGGATTCTATCTCCTGCTGGTGCGTTTAGCTCTCGGAATGGTATTTCTCGCGCTTTTCGGAATAGCCATTCTTCCTCTTATCACCAGCATTCTCAAAAATTCCTCAGATTTTGCCTGGCCTGTCCTGCTTGGAGGAATTTTCTGGTTTGCCGGTGTAGTTATTGTGCTGATCCTGCTCGCTTCTGCAATAAATTCCCTTTTAAGCCTTGCAATTCCGCTTTCTATATACCGGAATAAAGGAATTCTTTCGGCTCTCAAGCTTGTTTTTGGGAATTTCAGGAGAAGCTGGCAGGAAATTGTGGTTTACTGGTTTATCAGGTTCATACTCGGGATAGGAATAGCCATTCTTACAATTTTCCTCTTTGGGCTGACGCTGCTGGTTTTAGGGCTTGCTTTCCTTATTTTTGACGGAATTCTGTATTTCCTCTTCTCGTCCCTGGTATCAGAACCCCTTATTTGGATACTGCTGGCCCCCTTTGTCATTATAGAACTGATTTTGATTCTGGGGGTCCTATTTTTCCTTAATGTGCCTCTTGTCGTTTTTCTGAAATACCACCTGTTAAGTTTCCTTGAAGCCTGGTTTGCGGATGTCGATATCCCCTTTTTTGATGCTCCTTCTCTGGAGCCTGAAACCGGATTTGACGAATCTGAGCCGAACTTCTGAGCAAAAAGGGAAAAATCAGAGCTCTGAGTCTGTTTGAGCCGATGAGCTAAGAGAAAAATCAGAGCTCTGAGCCTGCCTGACCTTCATGGGAAAAAGCTCAGGGCTCTGAACCGCTAACTGCATAAGCCAATTTTCCGGTATTCGAGTCAGCCTTAAAGTGAACTTTAACCGCCGGCACCCTTTTACTTCCGGATAAAGAAACAGTGTTTAGAAGTCCTGTTTTTTTAATTATAATATACTTCCTGAAACTAACTATATTCTGAAAATAATCTCTCCGGGCATCCGGAATAGTAAATTCTGGGAGTTGAAAGTAATGAAACAGGAGTTCATTGAAGAGTATTATCTGGACAAAGAAGTCGAAATTGACATTGGAGGGAGAACTCTATATAAAGGAGTTGTTACCGAGTGCAGTGACGGGGTTCTTAGCCTTAGATGGGGTACAAAGGAAGAAGGCTACACCCATATAGATATAGAGAAAATTGCTGCAATGTGGAGAACCTTGAGGTAAAAGCAAAAATCCACTCCACTGAAAACTGTGGACTGAACCCTTCTACACCTGTCTCCACAGTTAAGCTTCGAACGAGGGGAAAAAATCCTCTCCTCATTTTTCTCTCAGTAACCTGCTCCTTTCGTCGTTTTTGGTTTTAATCAAACACAACCGCTGTCTGGAGGTTTCCAGTTTAGATCAAACCTTTTGAGAAAAGGTTTGCAGTTGACCACGCCGTTGTCAGGGGTTTTTGATCAAACTTTTTTTGAAAAAGTTTGTGGGCAAGCAGTTTTTGAAAAAGTTTGCATATAACAAAGCTTAAATCAAGTACAGTAATTACTGAATAAACTGATTGGCGTGCGGAAGGTACGTTTCTCTTTCGGGCAGGAAAGACTTCCTTCCCGAATATGGATATTGTGTTCGTTAAATACTTATTTGAAGCTTAATATATAAGCGGCCGGTAGTAAAGTTTTCTAATAGTCTACTGGTTAGAGCTTCATTACTGATAGAAGTTCACTGCTAATACTTATCGGGCAGCGGCAGGATAGATCTGCACTGACCACCGCACTTTCACTTTAGCTAATCTTTCTTCAGGGAGACTCCCAATTATGATAAAAGAAATCACTGCCAAGTATAACGCAGAGCAAATCGAAAAAAAGGTAACGCAGCTCTGGGAAGATAGCGATGCATACCGAAAAACCCGGGAACACCGCAAAACTGGAAAAAGGCTTTTTTTTGTTGACGGACCCCCGTATACGACCGGACACATCCACCTTGGAACTGCCTGGAACAAGATCATTAAAGATTCCATTCTCCGTTATTACTCCATGAATAACCGTAATATCCTCGAGCGTCCAGGCTGGGACATGCACGGCTTGCCAATTGAGGTCAAAGTCGAAGGCATGCTTGGTTTCAAATCCAAAAAGGATATTGAGAGTTTTGGAGTAGAGAATTTTATTGAGAAGTGTAAGGAATTTGCCATCATCCATAAACAAGCAATGACCGAGCAGTTCCAGAGGCTTGGAGTCTGGATGCAGTGGCCAGACCCTTACATGACCTTAAAAGACGATTACATCGAGGCTGCCTGGTGGACCCTCAAACAGGCAAGTGAAAAAGACCTTCTGGACGTGGGCAAGCGCTCAGTCAACTGGTGCCCGCGCTGTGAGACCGCAATTGCAGACTCCGAGGTCGAATATTCCGATAGGACCGACCCTTCGATCTATGTGAAATTTAAGATCAAAGGCGAGGAAAACACCTTCATAGTTATCTGGACAACAACCCCCTGGACAATTCCTGCAAACGTGGCTGTTGCTGTACATCCGGATTTTGAATACTCGAAATTCAGGGCAATCAGGCAGGATGGCTCTGAAGAAATCCTCATTGCAGCCACAGACCTGATCGAAAATGTTCTTAGACAGGGCAGGTACGTTGACTACAAAGTGCTTGAAACAATGCTCGGGGAAGAGCTCACAAGACTTGAGTACGAAAGCCCTGTTGGGGACCTGGTACCTGTGCAGAACAAGATAAAGCATGGCGTTTATCTTGCCGACTTCGTAACTGCAGAAAATACAGGCTGTGTACATATTGCTCCAGGGCATGGTATAGACGACTTTAACGTTGGCGTGAAATATAAACTTCCAATTCTCTGCCCGGTAGGTCCAAACGGTTCTTATACTGAGGAAGCCGGAGAATACGCAGGCAAGAATGTAAGGGAAGCAAACCCGATTATAATTGAAGACCTCAGAGAACGCAACAGGCTGCTTGCAGAAGGGACTGTCTCGCACAGGTACGGGCACTGCTGGCGCTGCAAAACGCCTATCATCTATCTGGCAACCGAACAGTGGTTCCTCAAGGTTACCGAGATCAAGGACAAAATGCTTAAGGAAATCGATTCTGTAGACTGGTACCCTGACTGGGCAGGTTCAGCCAGATTCAGAACCTGGGTTGAAGGTGCTCGGGATTGGTGTATCTCCAGACAGCGCTACTGGGGAATTCCGATCCCGGTCTGGAAATGTAAAAAATGCGGAAAACTTGAGGTAATAGGTACAAAAGCCGAACTGCTGGAAAAGTCCGGGGCAGGCGGAGATATCGAACTTCATCGGCCCTATGTGGATAAGGTCACTCTCCCGTGTAAATGCGGCGGAGAAATGAAGCGTGTAGAAGACGTTTTTGATGTCTGGTTTGACTCGGCTGTTGCTTCCTGGGCTACCCTGAAATTCCCACAGACCAGGGAACAATTTGATGAGTGGTGGCCTGCCGACTTTATCACTGAGGGACATGACCAGACCAGGGGCTGGTTCTATTCCCAGCTCGGGGCAAGCATGGTTAGCTTTGGGCGAGCTCCATATAAGAGTGTGCTCATGCACGGCTTTACGCTTGACGCTGTCGGGAAGAAAATGTCCAAGAGCCTTGGAAACGTAGTATCCCCCCTTGATGTAATCGACAGGTACGGGGCGGACACCCTGCGTGCCTATGTACTCTCTTCAAATGCGCCCTGGGAAGACCTGAAATTCAACCGGGAAGAGGTGGAGACTATCCATCGCTCAATTAATATTCTCTGGAATGTTTTCAGGTTCCCACTGCCGTATATGGCTCTCGATAATTTTGATCCTCTGAAAGTTAGCCTGGATTCCGTAAAAGACGCGCTCAGGGAAGAAGACAGGTGGATTCTTTCAAGAGCCCAGTCCGTTGTCAAAGCCGTAGACGAGGCGATGAGCGGATACCTGTTGCATAAAGCCGTGCGCGAGATTCTGGAATTTACGCTCGAAGACCTCTCCCGCTGGTACATCCAGCTTATCCGCCCAAGAACCTGGACCGAAGCCGACGACCCTGACAAGCTTGCAGCTTACTGCGTGCTTTATGAAGTCTACGTAACCCTTACAAAACTGATCTCTCCTTTCATGCCCTACCTGGCTGAAGAGATGTACCAGAACCTGATCCGAAATGTAGACCCCAATGCGGGAGAATCGGTTCATATGTGCGACTGGCCAAAGGTCGATGAGGCCTATCTTGATCCGGAGCTTGAAGCAGCCATGGATACCGTACGTTCTATTGTGGAAGCTGCCTCAAATGCCCGCCAGAAAGCAGGAAGAAAGCTCAGGTGGCCTGTATCCCGAATAATTATCTCCCCTGAAACTGAGGAAGCGGCAAAGGCTGTTGAAAGGCTTCGCTCAGTCCTTATGGGCCAGACCAATTCCAAGGCTATTGTCCTGACGCCTGTTGCTGAGAGCTGGGATGAGCTTGGGCTTGAAGTAATCCCTGATCCTGG
>DADO01000199.1:8691-9604 GCA_002509325.1 Methanosarcina sp. UBA402
TTGACGGTTTTGCCCTGAAAAAAGCCTTTGCCGAAGCTGGCGAGTTTGAACTCTCCCTTGCAGACGGAACAACTGTCACAGTAATTCCGAGCATGGCGAATTTCAAAGAAACCCTGCCAGAAGGCACTGCAAGTGCAGAATCCGATGCCGGCCTTGTCTATGTCGATGCAAACCTGACTCCTGAACTTGAAGCTGAAGGGTATGCAAGAGAAGTTATTCGCAGGCTTCAGGACATGCGGAAGGAACTCGACCTTCTTGTGGATGAAAATATCCGCGCCTCGGTCTGGATCGAAGATGAAAGGATCTTGAAGCTTGTTGAAACCCTCAAAGGCCTTATCGCAGAAGAAGTAAGAGCTGATACCTTTGACCTTGGCAGTGATATCGAGGTTTTTGGAGCCCTTGTGAAGGATTGGGATGTCGAAGGCATTGCCATGAAGATGGGAATTTCGAAGAAATAAAATTAAGAATACTTTTAGTTTATTCAAGTAGCCTTGACAAGGCTACACTATTTTTCTATTTTTCTATTTTTTCTATCTTTGAAGAATTTTCATCCGCATCTTTCTGTGTGTCTCTTTGTGTTATCCATACTTTATTGTGTATAATAAGGAATCGGGGGACCAGTTTCAATGGTTTCGAATCGGTTCTTTAATAGAACTATTTATCAATAGAAGATGGTAACCATACCGAATCAAAAAACAAAAACTTTATATTAGAATTTTACGTACTTCTTGCCACAGCATTGTACATAGATGAACATCTTATTTCCGAAGCGAAAGTTACGGTAAAATTCCTTAAAATATTTCAAATTCTAAAAGCAGTTTTGTTAAGCTGTTCGAAAATTCAGATTTCCTTTCCAACCTCATTTTGTTTTCGAGGTTTGTTAAAAATTATCCATTTCATTTAACATTTCATT
>DADO01000199.1:9905-14069 GCA_002509325.1 Methanosarcina sp. UBA402
AACATTTCATTAATCCATTTCATTAATATTGCCCACGATTCGAGATGAGTTTATTGACTGAAAAAAAACTATTAATGGGTAATGAAGCCATTGCACTTGGAGCTATAGAAGCAGGCGTACAGGTAGTTACCGGGTATCCGGGAACTCCTTCAACCGAGGCTCTGGAGACGATTATCCGGTAGATTATCCGGTATGCGGATAGATGTGGAATCTACACCGAGTGGTCCAGCAACGAAAAGGTTGCACTTGAAACGGCAGTAGGGGCAGCTTATTCCGGAGCAAAGGCGCTTGTGACCATGAAGCAGGTAGGGTTAAATGTTGCATCCGATCCCCTGATGAGCCTGAGCTATATCGGGATAAAAGGAGCGCTTGTCCTGCTTGTTGCTGACGATCCAGGCCCTCATTCTTCCCAGACCGAGCAGGATACGCGGGCATTTGGGCACTTTGCAAATATTCCTGTCCTGGACCCTGCAACCCCTCAGGAAGCGTATGAACTGACAAAACTGGCTTTTGAGCTTTCGCATGAGTTTGAAATTCCTGTTATCCTGAGGACTACTACACGGGTTTCCCATAGCTCCGGGGATGTCAAGGTAGCAGTTGCAGAACCTGCACCGGTTGAAGCAGTTGGCGAGGGTTTTGTAAAGGATAGGCGCTGGACGATTTTTCCAAGGCTTACTGCCGAGCGGCACCCCTGGCTTGAAAGCGTGCAGGAGCAGCTTTCCGAGCGTTTTTCTGGGCTTCCCATCAATTCAGTTTCAGGCTCAGGAAAAATCGGGATTATTGCCTCAGGCGTTTCAGTCCTTTATGTAAAGGAAGCCATGGAAACTGTCAGAGATTTTGATGAACTTTTTACCCTCTTCAGGGTCGGGACGGTATATCCGTTTCCTGAAAAGGCAGCCCTTTCTTTCCTGAAAGGTATTGACAGGCTGATAGTGGCTGAAGAGCTTGACCCTTACCTTGAGGAACAGATGCTTCAGCTAATAGGAAGAGCGCATCTGCCTGTTGATGTTTATGGAAAAAAGAACGGTTTTTTCCCTGTGAGCGGGGAATACAATGTGGATCTTGTCATTGACGGCATCAACCGCGCACTTGAAGCTTGTGGAGAGAGTTTGCGCCTTTCTCATGCTTTGCCTACCATCTCAGGAGAAAAGCTCCCTCCTCTTCCAGTCAGGGCTCCAACCCTCTGCGCCGGCTGCATGCACAGGACCGTTTTTTACGCTTTCAAGCAGGCTGCAAAACAGCTCAAAAAAGAGGCTCAAGCCGATACGATTTTCTCGGGAGATATTGGCTGCTATACCCTTGGAAATGCCTATCCCCTTAACATGGTAGATACCTGCCTTTGCATGGGAGCAGGGGTAAGCATTGCAGGAGGGCTCTACCGTACAAACCCGAAAACAAAAAACGTAGCCTTTATCGGGGACTCAACCTTTTTCCACTCAGGCGTCCCTGCAGTGATAAATGCTGTTTATAATGGAGCCGACATTACTCTCGCAGTCCTTGACAACCGCACAACTGCAATGACAGGGCACCAGCCCCATCCTGGAATAGGCTTGACTGCACTTGGAAATGCATCCAGAGCCATTGAGATCGCAGATGTGGTTCGGAGCTGCGGAGTTGAATTTGTAAGGATTGTAGATACAGTAGATAAGGACAGCCTGAAGAGTTGTGTAAAAGCCGCAAAGGAAGCCATGAATTTTAAAGGGCCGTCCGTTATAGTATTCAAAGGCAGGTGTGTAGGGATTATAAAACCTGACAAATATTACGAAATAAAACCTGATGCCTGCACAGGCTGTGGTTTTTGCGTTAAAGAACTTGGCTGCCCTGCACTTAACTTTGCATCGGATAAGCCTGTTATACAGGACAGCTGCAGCGGCTGTGGGCTCTGTGCGCAGGTCTGCCCATCGGAAGCTATCTGCCTAGGAGGGAAAAGCTGTGAAATATAACATTCTGATTGCAGGCGTTGGGGGGCAAGGGGTTGTGCTTTCTTCCCGCATGCTTGCCCTTGCTGCGATGAAAGCCGGATTCCACGTAAGCACTGCCGAAACCATAGGCATGTCTCAGAGAGAAGGTTCGGTCAGCAGCCATATAAGATTAGGAGACAAAGTTTCAGGATCACTTATCCCAATCGGACAGGCAGACCTGCTTTTAGGTCTGGAACCTGCAGAGACCGTACGAAATCTGCCATTTCTCAGCAAAAGTGGAAAGGTTTTGGTAAATACCCATGCAATACCGCCTGCCTCAAGGATGCCTGGAGGTCCTGAATATGACCCTGCAGCTTTGCTCTCTTTTTTATGTGAATACTATCCTGATATTTACTGCTCCGATTTCACAGAGCTTGCAGAAGACGTAGGAACATACAGGGCTGCAAATGTTGCAATTCTTGGAGCAGCTGTGGGCGCACGAGTCTTACCTTTTCCAGAGAGCACTTTAAGGGCAGTACTTGATGCCGAAATTCCTATGAAATACAGGGCTGTAAACAAGGCTGCGTTCGAACGCGCAATGAAATGTATTAGACTTATCTCCAGCACCTGAACTGGGGAGAAGAAGGTGAAATTATATGTATGAAGCATCCACTGAGGTTGAACTTGATCCCAATGTTCAGCTTTACAATCCTGAAATTTTGGAAGAAGATACCTTTGCAAAATTGAAGACACTGCTGAAGCGCGTAGTTGAAAGCAGTCCTTTTTACCAGAAAAAATTCAAGGAAGCAAATGTCGATATCGAGAAAATTAAGTCGCTTGAAGACCTGAAGCTTCTCCCTTTCACGCATAAAGAGGAACTCAGGGACGCCTACCCGCTTGGACTGAAGGCTGTGCCTGAATCAGAGGTCGTAAGAATCCATTCCTCCTCCGGGACTACCGGGAAACCCGTAATTATCCCTTACACCCGAAAGGATGTGGATATCTGGGCCGAGATGATAATGCGCTGCTATATGCTTGCAGGCCTTAATAATCTGGACAGAATTCAAATTACTCCAGGGTACGGGCTCTGGACTGCTGGGATAGGGTTCCAGCTTGGAGCCGAACGCCTGGGAGCAATGGCTATACCTACAGGCCCTGGAAATACCGAAAAACAGCTAGAGATGTTTGTTGACCTGAAGTCCACAGCCCTTGCAAGCACTTCCTCTTATGCGCTTTTGCTTGCTGAAGAAATTGAAAAACGCGGGCTTAAGTCCCAGATCCATCTTAGAAAAGGTATTATAGGTTCGGAGCGCTGGAGCGAAAAAATGCGCAGCCGAATAGAAAACGAGCTTGGGATAGAAACTTTTGATATTTACGGGCTGACCGAAATCTACGGGCCCGGAATTGCCCTTGATTGTTCTTTCCATGAAGGTATGCATTACTGGTCCGATCACGTGCTCTTTGAGATAATTGACCCAATTACAGGTGAGCAGCTTCCTGACGGCACGCTTGGGGAACTTGTAATTACGACCCTAACAAAGGAAGGGGCTCCTCTTATCCGCTACAGGACAAGAGACCTGACCCGAATCATTCCTGGTCTCTGTAAATGCGGCTGTACTTTCCCAAGGATTGACAGGATCCTGGGTAGGTCGGATGACCGCATAAAGTTCAAGGCTGTGAATATCTACCCAGGCCAGATCGAAGATCTTATCCCCAGGATTCCTGGAGTCAGCAGCGAATACCAGATCCTGCTTACACGTAAAAACGGCCGCGACAGCATGACCTTCAGGGTCGAGATCGAAGGTGCAGAAGATCCCACAAGGAAAGAAAAAACCGAAAAAGCTCTTGGAAAAGCCTTCAAGGACTTTATAGGTGTAACCGTGGATGTTGTGGGCGTAAAGATTGGGGAACTTCCCCGCAGCATGAAAAAGACAAAAAGAGTAATTGATGAAAGGGAACTGTGAAATCCCCTTTCAACCTTTCATCAATCCATTTCTCACTGTTTTTTCTTAATTTATTTCTCACTTTCTTTTTTCCCCAACCTATTTCTCACTTACATTACTTGTTAATGTAAAATGTAGTATGCCAATTTTGACATGAAAGTATAATTTTTGAAAAGGTGTCCAATTGAAAAATCGATATTAGTAGATCAGTTTTATATACAGCATACAAAAACTTGACTTAGAATTTACAGAACTTTTGGTACACTGCCTATAAAAATCATTTAATTCAAAAAATATATGTAACTATTCAGCCTATCAAA
>DADO01000199.1:14258-14378 GCA_002509325.1 Methanosarcina sp. UBA402
CCTATCAAAACATGTCTGTTGATATTGATTCTAACGAAAACGATGAAACCGAGAATTAACCTATGAGCAATGAGAAAACGAAGTCAATCACCAGCTGTCAAAGAAAATCAAATTACAGAA
>DADO01000199.1:14583-16095 GCA_002509325.1 Methanosarcina sp. UBA402
ATTTGTCTATTGGATATTAGTAAAGATGGCTATTGATGTTGTTTTATATAGGCTGAATAGTTACAAATATATATAAATTTGATATAGGTTGATATATTTTGATAGAAAAAAAGAAATTTAGTAGTGGATAAGCCCTATCCTTTCATTATTAGGGAAATAGACGTATCCACAAATTCTTAATTTTTTCAAGGCATCCTCAAAATTCCATTCCATTAATGAAGTTTTTTCCTTAATAGTGGTTATAAGAAGAGGAATACCTGCATCTTCCAGCTCATTCAATTCCTTCAGTAGCTTTTCTGCATCTGGTGTTAACTGGTAAAGCTGATCTGTACTTCGAGTCCTAGTAGAATCTATGGTATGTCTGGCTTCAGTCATCAGATCCATCCAGATCCCTTTGCTTTTATTCAGGTCTCCTAAAGAAATCCAGGAATCGAAATTAAGCCTTGCAAAAGAAGTGGCTAATTTCGGGATAACTGAACCTATATCCTGATAATAGGGAATTATGCCGGTAGAAGAAATGTCGTCCAAAATAAAGTACATAGCTTCCTCCATACGTTTTTCGATTTTTTCAGGAATATATGGCTGGAATAACAGAGAATCAATCATATATGCCCTTGCCAGAGGAAGGTAATGATCAAAATTCTCTTTATATTCCCCAAGAGTTTTGAACTTCATGTCAAAAGGAATTGGAAGATGAATGGGTACATCCGGCACATTAAAGTAAGACAGGTTAACTTCAGTACTGGCTGTAGGACAGGGCTGTTCATTGGTTGTAAGATATTTATAGAAATTCTTTGAGGTAGGCTGTTTGAATTCTTTTGGAACTATACTCATTATTCGTTTAAAGGCAGCCCATTTCATTGAATCATATTTTTTATCCAAGACTACTGCATTTACCCCACCTTTCTCAAGTTCAGTTATCTGAGGAGCTGAGACTGCACACATACCCAGACAATATTGCAGGTCTTCAAGACCCAAAATATTGTATTTTATAGGAGTTGATATAAATTCTAAAAAATCATCCTTACTTGTCAGCTTATTGCCTCGAATTTTATTTGGGTTTACCAGATCCCAATCAACCACATACTTAATATTTATAATATGAGATTCATTCTGAGCTTGTGCTGCCCAAGCAAGAACTTCCTCTACGGATGTAAATATTTTATCTTGATCTATTGAACGAAATGTTTCCGTTTCTGTAACTTTTACCTCAATTAATTGTCCTTTTGGCGGTAAAGTCCCACTTTTTATAACATAGATCTGACTTCTGGGATCATTGTAGTAAGGAGAAGGGTCGAGATAAAAAATCCCGGCGGCTTTATTTTTGTACCGAACATAACCAATATCTTCTTTTTCAAAAATAAGTTTATGTTCACTTCCTGATAATTCATACCCAAAAGTTCGTTCTTTTAGGGGAGGTAATACCATAAGATTATTCCTCAAAATTGATTTTTATCTTTGAGCCTATCCCGAAACTCAATATTTGATTTTTGGTATCTATTCAGGGTAAGG
>DADO01000237.1 GCA_002509325.1 Methanosarcina sp. UBA402
GCGAAGTCAATTGATTACCAGATATGTCAAGTTCAGTAAGATTTTTCAGTTCTGTGATTTCCGGCGGCAGCGAAGTCAATTGATTAAAAGATATAAAAAGAGTAGTAAGATTTTTCAACTCTGCGATTTCCGGCGGCAGCGAACTTAATCCCTTGGATGAAAGATCTAGTGTAGTCGCGTTACTTTCTTTAGCTTGTATAATCAGCTCTTTGATTCCTTTCTGTTCCATATGGAGTCCCTGCCCTGAAGAAAAATAATCAAAAGCTCAATAAGTCTTTGAAATCACAATCATCGAAAAATTATCTTGAAAAATGACAACTCATTCTAAAAATAAACATTCTTGTCACCTAAATAACTTTCGATTTTAATTGAAAGCGGAAGAATGATAGAAAAGTATGATGTAACAAAACAGAAAATGAAATTCTGTTAACTTAGCATTACAAAAATTATCCCCAGCTTGTAATCGAATTTATTGCGGGCTTTCTTTTTTGCTCGAAAGCTCTATAATACGTTGCATCTCATCAATCGTATTAATATTCACAAAAGTCCTCAACTCTGGATCAAGCTTCCTAATTTCCGAAATCTCAACAAACACAATATCCTTCATTTCAAGAACCGGCGTAAGCACGGATCGCCTTCCATTCTCAAAAGCTTTTTCGATTTCAGGAATCAACTTTTTTGAATAAACCGCATGCAGGGGCTCATATTTTCTATCCTCCCACTTTGGAAGGGCAGCATCGTGCCCGCTTGCTTTCTCAAACAGCAGGTCTACAACCCTGGAATTTACAAAGGGCATATCCCCCGCGCAGACAAAAGAATATTCTGCCCTGGATTCGAGCAGCCCCGCCCGGATGCCCTCAAGGGGGCCGGCGTCTTCCAGGGTGTCAAAACAGAAACGGATTTCACGGGCAGGGAATTTTTCAAGCACAGGTCTGAACTTTTCTTCCTGGGTTTTATCCCGAACCGAGAGAATAACCTCGTCCACAGCCCGGAAAAGGCTTTCAAGCAGGCGCTCAAGAATTGTTTTGCCTTCAAATTCGAGAAGGGTTTTTTCGGCCATGCCCATCCTGCGGCCTCTCCCGCCTGCCAGGATGATCGCGCTTCTGGTGGTTGTCCTCCCCGGTTTAAATTCTGTTTTTCCGCTCATTCAATTACATTCCGGTTTTTGCTGCTCTTAGTGATCTTAGCTCTATTTTTAATCGGCGCTTCTTTTTTCATATTGCATTTTGCATTCAGGCCTGTTCCCGGTCGTGGACCCAGAATTCTTCTTTTTCCGTGAATTCCTTTTTCCAGATCGGAGCTTCGGCTTTTAAGCGCTCTATAGCTTCGCTCAGGGCAGGGAAAAGTTCTGTCCTGTGGGCGGCTGCGATAACAATGTATACTATATCTTCTCCGGCTTTGATGATGCCTGTTTTGTGGTGGATCAGGACTTCAAGGATGCCCTCTTTTTGTTTGAGATCTTTCCGAATTCGGTCAAGGGTTTTTGTGGCTTCAGGTTCGTATTTTTCAAATTCGAGCCTGGAGGTTTTCTCGTTTCCGGTTAGCTCGCGGACGATGCCGGAAAAGGTGCCGATTGCGCCTGCATTTCGGATAACAGGATTTTTCCTGACTTTCTTTATAAGGGCTTCCAGGGTGTAGTGGTCAGGCTGGGCAAGGATCATTCCTACAAGGGAAGCTGTCAGTTCCTCGTGCAGATCAACATTTTCCGGCATTCTGAAGAAAACGTTGGAAACACCTTTAAGGTCCCCAAGCGCGATTTTCGGGAGGTTGCTCTCCTTAAACCCTTCTACCACAGCAAAATCAAGCCCCTGGTCGCAAAGGAGGTCAAGCGCGTGTTCAAGGTCGGAATTCCTGGAGAAGCTGACAAGCTCGATACCAGTTGTTTCTGTGCCTGTTATTCCTATTACTATATCAGCCCCAGCATCGAATTGCCTGCCTGTATCTGTTTCTGCTGGATTGAGGCGCTGCTCTCCCATGTGTTTAACGGTTCCTACTCCCCCGAATTCGGAAAGTTTCCTCACCAGAGCTGAAACAAGGGCTGTCTTGCCCGAATCTTTATACCCGACAACTGAAATGACTTTCATTAAAGAGCGTTATACACTTTCCGATATAAGTAAGAGCCGGCACTCTTTATTTCATTTTCTAATTTTGTAAAATGCTTTGTGAAGATTCAAATATTGAAACTCCTATATTATCTAAGGGGAGTTTGATCAATTTTAATTTAGACTGTTATGCAGAAATTTTCCGTTACATAGTTACATAGATAGTCCTGAGTGGGGCTTGTTGTCTGTCAATTAAAACAGGTAAAAAATATAAGTGAAGAAAAAGGGTAAAAGATGGGAAAAGGGGGCCAATTATGGAGGTAAGTAGAGTTAGAATTCATGATATTCCTGAAGAGGAACGCCCAAGGGAGAGGCTCATTCGAAACGGGCCGGAATCGCTTTCAAACGCGGAACTACTTGGGATAATCCTCAGGACAGGGTCAAGGGAAGAGAACGTTGTAAATCTGTGCAGCCGGATATTATCAGAATATAACATCAAGCAGCTCAGTCTTGCAAATGTTTCAAGGCTTATGCAGGTTCATGGGGTAGGAAAGGCAAAAGCTGCTCAAATAGCTGCAGTTTTCGAGCTTTCTCGCAGGCTTGAAACTTTTGTGGAAGAGCCAAAAAGAAAAATCACTTCGCCAAAGGATGTATACACATTGATGTATCCTAAAATGCGCGAACAAAAAAAAGAAAAATTTATAACACTTTATCTTGATACAAAAAATCAGATCCTGAGAGAAGAAGTCGTATCCATTGGCAGTTTAAATGCGAGCATTGTTCACCCGCGCGAGGTTTTCAAGTCCGCTCTTATGGAATCTTCGGCATCGGTAATTATGATTCACAACCACCCCTCAGGTGACCCGAGTCCTAGCAGGGAGGACATAATGGTTACCGAAAAACTGGTAGAAGGCGGTAAAATCCTTGGAATTGACGTGCTTGATCACATAATCATAGGGGACGGCAGGTATATTAGTCTTAAAGACGAGGGTTTTGTGAAATAAAATACAATAAATTAAACCAAAAAACGAAAGAATTTTTCAGACAGAAAGCATTTAAAAAGCATATTTACTTAGAAAATTTATAATGTGCGTCCTATGGATTAAATATATAATGTACATTTTATGATTAAATTTATAATATCCATCCTATGGATAATTTACTCTATTGAGAGTTCTTATCAGAAATATTTATTTAATTAAAAACTGGACCTACTACCATTTACTTTCAGTACTAAAGCAAAATATAATTGATAATTTATACTCAGTTAATTGATAATTTGTATTCAGTTTATTGACACAGTACAATCCTCTTATATAACTTACTAAAACTGCGATATTTATATATGTATATAAGAAATGGGCTTTTGGATCAAACAAATTTCCCTCCCAGTTCCTATTTCCCTTAAAAAGGAGGTTTTCTGAATTACAAAACATATAAACGCCTGTGCACTTGACAACAGAGATATTGAGGAAATAATCCTGGATGACCCTTATACTGTGCCCTATAGGGGCATTTACGCGGTCTGTGACGCGGCAAATGAGTATGCAGAAATAATCGAGCACTCAAACTGTTACAGCGGAGCCGCCTGGTCCCTTTACCATTACGCAAAAGCGCCCCTTGTCCTGAAAACCTGTTCGATCGGAAATATGATCCGCTATTTTGTTAAAACCGGGGCCTCAAAGCTCGAACTCAAACCTTCTATCTCAGCCGCAGGCATAGAATCCGTGATCGTGCAGGGGGATGAGGTAGAGATCACCTATGCAGGGTTAGGAGGAGGAGGCGTGGGCGCAACCCGTTGCAGAGCATTTGCAGACGGAGTTCTTCGTTATCATATATCTGAATCCGGGGGAGGGAAACGCGCAAAAGGAACGATTGCAGTTCCGCGCAGGGACCGAGTCCTGATAGGCATAGATGATACTGACTCAAAAGAAGTAGGAGCTACCTGGACCCTGACTCATAATATTGCAAAAGAACTGGACTGCCAGGAAGCCGTTTACCTTTCTCAGGCTCTTGTCCAGCTTTTTCCGGTTCCGGAAAGAACTCAGAACTGCATGTCTACGGTACTTGAATTCGGTTGTATAAATGAGAACGCCAAATCAAGGCTGTTAAACGCTTTCAAAAATGCACTTAAGAAATATAGTGTTTCGTCTCAAACCGGAATGGTTGTCCTTTCGGATTTCTACGCAAAAGAAATGTATGAGTACAGCAACCGCATTCGGACAGAAAGAATTTCGAAAGCGGAGGCTTTGCAGTGCGCCAGAGATAAGAATGTGGAAGTCCTGCTTGACGGCAACGGGGTAATAGGCGCACTTGCTGCTCTTCCCTGGTTCGGAAGACCTGAAGAGTCCATAATTCCCGGTACTCGGATCAAACCTCTTTCTCTGGAGAAAAATTAAAAATAAGATTTAATTTAATTTAATTTAATTTAATTTAATTTATAAGGAATAAGCTTAGTTTATAAGGACTTTTGAATTTTGCATCCTTTAAGTCAAACTCCTTTAATTCCAAACATCCTTTAAGTCCAGCAGTGTGGGGTCAGTTTGAAAGAAGAAAAAGAAGTACCAGAATATACCGGATTTGAAGCTCTTTACCTTGCAGCCTTTGACAGCGATGTCAGCCTCGTAACAGGTGTCCCAGGGTATCCTATTACCTCGCTCATGGAACTTTTTTTGAGAAAACCCGAGGAAAATGGGATTATAGAAACCTCTGAAGTGAAGACAACGCTTTCCGGGACACCAGCTTCCGAAATAGTATGGAATTATAATGCCAGATGGCTCACAAATGAAAAAGTTGCCCTCGAAATCGCGCTCGGGGCATCGGCTTCTGGCAGAAGGTCGCTTGTGCTTGTAAAACACGTAGGGATGAACCTGCTTTCTGACCCTCTTATAACCTCGGTAACACACACTATAGGAGCCGGTCTTGTAATTATTGCAGGAGATGACCCTGGCGCAAAGGGTTCTCAGAATGAGCAGGATTCCCGCTGGTACGGCCGCATAGCAGAGATAGCTGTGTTTGATCCAGCTAATCCCGATACCGCATACAAGGCTCTAAGACGGGCTTACGAGCTTTCGGAAGAGACCAGAACACCTGTTATTCTGAGGATCACCGCAGGCCTTAAAAAGAGTATAGGAAGAATAAAACGCTTTCCAGCCTCTTTAGCTCCTCATCCTGAATTCGACCGCTCAATCTGGAAAAACCGGATGGTTGAAAAACACCGGCTTTTTCATTCTAAAACCTATCCCTTACTGGAAGAAGAAGCTGAAAATACTGGCCTGAATGAGGTAAAGGAAAGAACAGCTGAAAATACAGGATATGGGCCTAGTTTGGGACATGGACAGATAGGGATTATTTCCTCAGGTTTCACATCCTCAATCGTTGAAGATGTATTGAAAAAGCGAAAAGAATCTCATGTTAAGATTTCTAAGACTTCTAAGACTTCTAAGACTTCTAAGACTTCCAAAGTTGTTGAGGCTTCTGAGGCTTCCGAGGCTTCCGAAACTTCCGAGAATTATTATCCAGATATCTCTCACCTGTCCCTTAATCTTGTAAACCCGCTTCCAGTTGGAAAAATAAGGGTTTTTCTGAGGAAGAACCAGAAGGTGCTCGTTGCTGAAGAATCTGAACCTTTTATAGAAGAACAGATCCGGATTGCAGGCAATGTTTATGGGAAAAAAACAGGGCATCTTCCATACGGGCAGATAAGCTCTGAAGATCTTGAATTTGCCCTTGAACATATCGGAGAAGAAATTCTAAAACCTGCAGGCGCTTCCTTCCTCAAAGCTGGAACCAGGACTTTAATCTGTAACGATTGCCCATATTTACCTCTTTACCGTTTTCTCGGTACACTTGACGTGTGGGTTGCAGGCGATATGGGCTGTTCTGTCCGGAGTGCACCCGAACCTCTTGCCGCAGTCGATGTTAGCTTTGCCCTTGGGTCAGCAGTCTCGGTTGCATGTGGTTTTAAGGAAAAAGGGATAGCTGTAATAGGGGATTTTGCCCTGGCACATTCGGGCATCCTCGGGCTTCTTAGTGCCGCGACCACAGGCTGCAATGTGCTTGTACTTGTGCTCCTGAATGAGGTTGCAGCCATGACCGGAGGGCAGACAGCTCCTGATCTCAGGAAAGTTGTTGAGGCAATAACTCCTGATGTTTCGGTCTTCGATATTGATGCCGTTAAAGAAGATGCAGTGGACGAAATTGAAAAAATAACGGACATAACTGAGAAAATAATGGATATAACGGAGAAAGTGACAAGTAGAATTAAGAATGAGAAAAAAGCAGGGCATGAAGTGGAAAAGCAAATCTTGAATCCTGAATTTTCAGAGCTGATCCGGGCAAAACTTGCACTTCCCGGGCTTTCTGTGATATTTATAAAAGGAAAATGCAGATTATATTAATCTCAGAGCCCTCTTTTTAACTCGGTTCTTTGAGCTTCAACCGTTGAACCGCAACCGTTGAACCGCAACCGTTGCGCCGGTTGA
>DADO01000200.1:0-3124 GCA_002509325.1 Methanosarcina sp. UBA402
TTCTTTTTTATCAGTTTCTTCTTTGCCTGAATCTGCTGTATCTAAATTTGAGTCTCTGCTATCTAAGTTTAAGCTTCCACCGTCTCCAGGCTTTTCATCTATAGCAGATGCCATGCCGGAAATCGCTCCAGGAATTATTAGCATTATTACTAATATATAAATCAAAGAACTAAATAAGTCGACTTTCATTTTTATTGACCTCCGCCCACACGTACGTAAATTGAAATCTCCGGTATATCCTTATTCTCCGGTATATCCTTATATTAGTAAATAATCGGCTCTGTAGAAATCCTCTTAAATGAAGAATTTCCATTTATTTGGACTGAATCACCTGATATATCTTTACTTATTCATTCCAAAGCCTACTGAATCTGACTAAGATAGGTTTTCTACAAAGCCAAATAATCGTTATGATCCACAGAAACAAAATTTTGAACTTATAACCTAATCTCAAAGGGGAGAACGGTGAGACATGGAACTTTGTCTTACCTCATATCATCCTTTTGATAATTATGTTACCTGAAAGTTACTATAAATTTCCTTTGATTCGATATGCGTATATCTAAGTGCGCAATCCATTCTTAAATTGCGCGATTTTAACTAAATAAATAAACCAGCAAGTCTAATATTTTGAGAAACTGACTATGTAGCTCTTTTTACGCTCTTATCAATTGCACCTTTCCTTCTTTCCAATGCACCTTTCCTTCTTTCCAATGCACCTTTCCTTCTTTCCAATAAATCAGCGCTTAAAGGATTTCGTCCGGTTGCTATATAATCACAACTTCTAGAAGATTTTCGGTTTTCGGCGTTTCCGCAGTGAGATTTAGGCGGGGAAATCCGATAACTTTAATACTTTATAATACTGCTTTCCTCTGATGTCTGCAAGCATACGCGCATATCTGGAACTTATGAGATACGGAAACTGCCTTATGGCGGGTTTTGCAGCCGTAATCGGAACACTAATAGCTTTTAATATCCTGGCCTCCTCCGATGCCCTGGGCTTTTATTCCCCTGAAAAATTTCCTGCCTTTTATTCAGGCCTTGTGTTTCTTGCCGTATTTTTGATTTCAGGTGCAGGAAATGTCATTAACGATTATTTTGATATCAGGATAGACTCAATCAATCGCCCAGAGAGGCCTATTCCCTCAGGCAGGGTGAAGTTAAAGGAAGCACTTTATTTCTCTTATATCCTATTTTCCCTGGGGTCGCTTCTGGCTATTTCAATCAACCCAATTTGCGGGTTTATTGCCTTATTTAATTCCTTGTTACTTATTTTTTACGCAAAAACTCTCAAAGTTACTCCTCTTTTAGGAAACCTGAGTATAGGCTACCTGACTGGCTCAAGCTTTCTATTCGGAGCCTCAGTTTTTGGGTTTGAAGGACTCGAAGCCCTTTTTGTGCTTTTCCTGCTTGCAGCCCTTGCGATTACTGCCAGAGAAATTGTAAAGGACATTGAGGATATGGAAGGAGATAAGATGGATGGGGCAGATACCCTGCCTCTGCGGGTAGGGGCGAAAAAAGCAAGTTATCTTGCAGTGCTTATAGGGTTTCTGGCGGTGTTTTTGAGTCCTCTTCCTTTCCTTATGTTGGTACTTGGCCTGCGCTACCTTTACCTTGTCCTTCTGGCAGACCTGGGATTTCTTGCAGCGATCTACCAGCTTCTTGCTCGCAATAATCCTACAAAATCTTCAAAAATGTTCAAGATCGCAATGTTCTTTGCTCTCATTGCTTTTATTGCCGGGGTATAACCTCTTCCCGGCTAAGCAGATTCAGATCAAAACCTTTTTGGAAAACGGTTTATCAAAAAAGTATAAACTCTTTCTGGCTAAGCCGATTCTCAGCAAACAGGACATTTTCCTGCAACCAGTTCCATTGAAAAAGCCTGTATATTCTCAAGCTCTTTTTCTATTACCTCGGCAGCCTCTTTTTCTACATCGCTCGCAGATCCTTTCTTCATTATCAGCTGGGCCGTTGCAATCTGAGGCTGGTCGATTGGAGTCCCGATTTCACTTAAAAGCCAGACATAAACTTCGGAAATATCAGGCACTTCCCTGTAGATCCGCGCTGCAATCCTGTGGGAAAGAAGGTTGTAAATCTTTCCTGTATGGCTAACAGGATTTTTACCTGCGGCAGCTTCACTGCTAACAGGACGGTTTAGAGGAATTATTCCATTTACCCGATTTCCACGCCCGACCTGCCCGCAGTCTGCATCTTCTGCAGAAGTGCCTGTTACCGTGGTATAAATCCCCTTTATCCCCCTACCTGGCATATCCAGAGTATTCAGGGAAGCGGTTGGCTTCAGGCACATACAGGCTTCGAATTCGGCTCTTGCTTGCTCTGCAAAACTGGCAGCAAATTCCTCAATCTGGCTATGTAGTTCGATTTTTTTCTTAAAGTACTCTTCTTCCGATTCGACAAACCTGTCCATAAGCGGCATTGCAACAGTCAGATGAGTATCTTCCCTGTGTCTTAACCCCATAACTTTTACATCTTCTCCGGATTCGGGATATTCTTTTTTAAACTTCCTTGAGTTCAGGTATCGCTCGCATTCAAAAACAAGCTTTTCAGTGGGGCTGAGAGGTGCATATCCAACTGCGGCAGAAGTGTCGTTTGCCCCGAGAATCTCTCCTCCCCTGCTAAAGATATCTGTAAGTTCTGCAGAACCTCTTTTTAGTTCTACCTGGTAAATGAGATTTTCAGGATCCACAAAACGGAGGTTATCCTGGAGCCATTGCTGCGCCGTATTGATCGCAAGATCAGGAACATCAATTTCTATTCCCTGCGCTTCAAAGGTTGCCCTGTCCCCAATGATAAGCCTCATAGGGCTTAATATTCTGCCTCCTCCTAATTTCCCTTCCACTTCCCCTGCAACGAGCAGGCCTTTGTCTATATTATAGTGCAGGATAGTCCCGAAAGTTTCAAGGTATTTCTGGCTCAGGTTAACTGAAATTTGTTCCATTATGGCATCACAGATATAGTCAGGATGCCCTAGCCCTTTTCTTTCAACAACCTCAACTCTCTGGCGGTAAACCTCAGACGCTTTTAATTCTTCTATAACTATATTTCTCAAACTCTTGCCCCCCAGGTACCTTAAAGTCACAATCCCTTAAGTCATAATCCCTTA
>DADO01000200.1:3363-7668 GCA_002509325.1 Methanosarcina sp. UBA402
ATCCCTTAAGTCATAATCCCTTAAAGGATCCATGCCCCTAGAGCTTGATAATAATAATAATGCTTTTTTCACTGAGATGTAAATCTCAGTAATGCAGCCATTGAAGTAAAATTCCTAATTTAACAATATCTCCGATTAAATAATATTCCTAATTTAACAAATCCTGATTGAACTTCAAGCCTCTTGTTTGATTTATATCAGGGCTGTTATCTGATTAAATCTTTAAGTCTCTATTGTATTCAGACATATTCAGACTTCGAAATTTAACAGATTAAATAAATTCTGCTTCTTCGGATGGTCCTTTTTTGCTTTTGTCTCCACTTCCGGGTTTGGGAGGCTTTTCACTTTCCGGAAGATGCTTCAGGTATTCCTTAATCATCATTGGGAAAATATTTGCGGGCACAAAGCGGACTCCAAGCTGTTCGGCCCATTTTTCGATCCCATAGTCGCTTGCAATAACTGCGGCATCAAGCTCCTTAGCAAGGATGAGAACATCAATATCAGGAGCACTATCAAGAATTCCATATCTCAGGGCAGCGCGATATTTGTTCCGGAATTTGCCAATAATCCCGCCGATTACCTCTCTCTCGACCTCTTCTTTATACTCTTTTTTCTTATTTTGTGGATTTTCCATGAAGAGGCATTCAGTAGCGGCTTCCCATATCGCGTCCTCCGCAACTCCCATACCCCGGTTAATCCTCTCCCGCATATAAGCAACATATTCGTGGAAGATCTGAGAAGTTACATTAACTCTATACCTGTCAGGAGATTTTTTCACAAGCCAGGTATCAATTTTAGCCATAACCTCCCTGTCACAGCCATTGCGGCTTGCAAACTCATACATCTCTTTATACACTGATGGATAGGGTACGTAACAACTTATTCCAAATTGCAGGCGAGCATCAGCTATCAGGTTAAGAATCGCTTTCATTCCCTCGCAAAGCGAAGCATAACCCATAACTTCACGTGTCTGCAGATCCGTTAATGCTGTAGTATCCAGCACAAATCTCTGCTTGAGCATTTTTCGAACCCTTTTGAATAATCTTGTTTACTCGTCTTGTATATTGATCCTTGATCAATAAAATTCTTTGTTTTATTCCCTTTATATATCAACTTTTTATTTTTTTTCAGTTTTTATAGTCTTCTTCATTTTATGGTTCACTTAGTTTTTGATCAAAATCAATAACTGTATATAGTTTTACGACATATATTTCCATAGGGAAGTTAGAACCAGAGGCTAGAAAGCGGTTTAAAACGATTTTGTAAGGTGTCTTCTAAGGTTGTTTCGCATTTGAGTGCGAAAAGTTTTTCCGAAGTTACATTGTAATAAATATTAATCTGTTGACCCATAATGCTGCTTTTTCAGCTCTGGGCCAATCTTCTCGAGATTGAGGTGCTGGCAGGCTAATGCCAGTGGTAAAACACAGCTCAATGGTGTGATAGACTGAGCCGGATTGGACACCTCGAAATAGCCCGATTCGGTATGAGTATGGGTAATAAGCTGAAAATGGGGAATAAGATTGAGTGCAAAAGTGGAGACATTGAAACCTTGTGTAGGCTCAGCACAGGGTTTGTTGAGAAATCCTCTGAACAATGGAGGCGACACAATGAAGGAGTATTGTAATATTTGTGGTCGGGAACTGCTGGAAGATGTACTGGTTGTGGACACCAGCCTTGATATGAAACCGATAAAGTTCAAAGAGGTTCAGGGGGAGAAGTCCGATCTAATATGCATTGAGTGTGCAATTGATTCGGTTGAAAATCCACCTTTCGTATGTTCGAGGTGCGCGCAGCCAATCGAATTTAACGAAAAGTTCTATGTGTTCAGGGAAGCGATCACAAAACCAGGCGGTCCCGAAGTTAACTTCAAGAAAACATGTCTTGATGACAGATATGTCTGCAGCGCATGTTTTTGTGAGATGATGAGTTCTGAGGGTGAAGAGGATTAGAGAATGAAATAAAAAGTGCATAAATACTCATCTACAAACATAACTCTTCCTGAATTCTTAATCAATAGGTAAAATCGGGTAACAGTTCCTGAAAAATACTGTCCTGAAAGTGCAGAACTGAAGAATCAGTTCTGCAATCAGTTTTTTCTATCTGTTTTTCTAGTTCCCTAATTCTTTTTTCTTTGTTTCTTTTTCCTGTATGAATTTAACGGTTAGGCATTCTTCTGCAGGTTATATTCAAACAAACTTGATTTAATATGCACAGACATTTTATATAAGTTTGTAGTTATGCTTTTAATAACTCTAAATATATTCTATATTAAGTATCCGACCAATAAAAAAATTAAACTTCAATAAAAAGTTATAATTCAGAGGAAAGACTTAAAGAATGTTGGAATACAATCAAGAATATTCTTTAATCTACGGGGGAAGTCTGATGGGGAATAAGAGGAAGTTATATTCTACAGTTTTAGCTTCAATAGTCTCAGTTTTTATGCTTCTAACGTTAATCTCAGCCATAGCATCGGCTGCTGAAGAAACTCGGCTCTCAGTGGAAACTGGAGAGGTTGGAGAACCTGCTATTTATGGTGATAAAGTGGTGTGGCCATATTGGGATAAAATTCATCTTTATGACTTAAAAGCCAGAAATGACACAATAATTAGCATGCCTGGACCTTATTATGCAGCATATCCTGCTATTCATGGTGATAAGATTGTATGGTTTTTTTATAACATGTATAATCCTAAAGATGGATATGGACTTTATGTGTATGACATAACAACTTCTGAGATACTAATCACGAAAAATGTGTCAGATTGGACTTATCCTGATATTTATGGTAATAGATTTGTGTGGACTGAAAATGGGAATATCTATATGTACGATATTTCTACTAATATTCAAACTCAGATTCCCATAAATGAATCTGCAAGCAATCCTGTCATTTATGATAACAAAATTGTATGGGTGGGTCAGAGGCTCAATGATATTGCTATAGATAAAAATAATAATTCAATGAGTAGATCAGATATTTACATGTATGATCTCTCCACTAAGAAGGAAACTAGGATCAGCACCAGCGGACGTGCATCAAATCCTGCTATCTACGGGGATAGGATAGTGTGGCCGGATAGTCGCAATTTAGACTTTGGTACAGGAATGGGGGATATCTACATGTACGACCTCTCCACTGAGAAAGAAAGCAGGATCTCTTACAGCGAACGGTCTTCTTCACCTCCAGCAATCTACGGTGACAGGATAGTGTGGTGTGACTGGCATAATAATATCTATATGTATGATCTCTCAACTCAGAAGGAAACTCAGATTACCACCAGCGGAAGTGCAATGGGTCCTGATATCTACGGGGACATAATAGTGGATGTGGATTTTCGTGAAGGATTGCCTACCGGTGACGGTTATCTTTGTGATATCTATATGTACAATCTCACCGCTAAATCCATAAAACCACAAGCTGTTTTTACATCTAATGTGACTTCCGGAAACGCACCATTGACAGTACTTTTCACTGATATCAGTAATGGTGAAGCACCTACTTCCTGGTATTGGGATTTTGGTGATGGTATCCATTCAAAACATGCTATGAATGCAACCCACACGTTTACAAAGCCAGGAAATTATACAATCAGTCTTACTGTAGAAAACGCCGCCGGGAACAGTACAGCAACAAAACCAGACTACATAGTTGTTACTGATTCAAACGCTCCGGTTGCAGACTTCAATAGCAACGTTACCGAGGGGTATGCTCCCCTCACAGTACAGTTTAATGACTTTTCTCAAAAAGTAGCGTCAAGAGCGTGGGATTTCAATAATGATGGAAAGGCAGACTCAGGTGATATAAATCCAATTTATACGTACGCAACTCCTGGAATCTATACCGTTAACCTGACTGTAAGCAACGAAAATGGGACTGACTCAAAAACTGCTACAATAAATGTACTTGAACCAAGCGGTTCAAGCGGCAGCAGTAGCTCAAGTAGTAAAAGTTCAAGTAGCGGTGGTGGCGGTTCCCCCGAGCCTGCAAGAAATGTCCAGGTAAAGGAAATTTCACAGGCATTCATTACAAATGGAAAGCCCGCAAAGTTTGATTTTACAAAGAACGCAACTTGTGTCGTATATATAGGCTTTGGTTCAAAGAGAACTTTTGGCAAGACCACAACCATTGCTGAACAGCTCAAAGGAAAATCCGCTCTGGTTTCTGAGTTGCCTTCTGGCGAAACCTATAGGTCATTTAATATCTGGGTTGGGAACGGAGGAATTGCAACCTCAAAGAACATCGAAAATCCAGTTGTTTGTTTCAAGGTTGAAAAATCCGGTACTCCCGTAGTATTCGGTTGA
>DADO01000014.1 GCA_002509325.1 Methanosarcina sp. UBA402
ATTAATTAGTATAATCTGTCAAACTTGAGCTGGAAACATATTCTTGAGACTTGGAACAAATTAATCGATAGCACCAAAAATTATGAAATATGAAATTTTCCTGCGGAAAGTGGGTTGTAAGTCCTAATTTATTAAAAAAGGAATTCTAGTGCATCCCTGTCATAAACAGTTCTCTTCTGTCATAAAACACTTATAAATCAGTTATCTTGAGCGAAGCTCGATATCTCCATCGTATATAAAGTACTATAAATGAATAAAAAAGCAGCAGGCTGCAGAATTACAGCTTAGCTTGGCTCATTCGAGCCGTCCTCCCGAGGCAAGGCTCGGGCGACGACCTGAAAAATACAATAAGCATAATATTTAGTAAAAATTATGAAAAACTCAAGCAGAAGAAAGTGATACAATAGCTTCTGCCAGATCTCCATTTGAACTTTTCAAGGCTTCCCGAGCTTCATCTTCTGAAACGCCGGTCTGCTCCATTACGAGTTTTATATCATCTTCGGGAATTTCCAGTTCTTTCGGAACTTCCTTTACGTCACCTACAATCTGGTATGTTTCCGAACCCTGGACTTTCATGATAGTGACATTTGCGTTCTCTATAATGAAATTAGAGTCTGCAGTTTTTATGATTACTTCTTGAACATCCTTGAGCTCTTTAACATCAATTCCCATCTGTTTCATCATTTGTTTCATCTTAGCCGGGTTCATTCCACGGCCTCCCATCCCTGGGAACATAGGTCTACTTCTCCTTTACTTTCTTTTGCTTTTTCAGGTTTGGTTCAATACCTTCAGCGCGATTTTAACTTATTTAATGGCATCCGCCGCCACAGGAGCCGCATCCACCAGCTGTAGGATTCCGGATAAGAAATCCCTTTCCGTTTTCATCCTCAATGAAGTCAATGCTGCCCTCAGAGAAGTTCCTTTCAATATCTTTTGCCATGACGAGTTTGATTCCATTACTTTCCATAGTCACGTCTTCTTCCTTGAATTCATCGTCAAAAGCTAATCCATACTGAATTCCACTGCAGGCAACCCCGGCAACAAAGATTCTGAGAGCAAGCTCAGGTTTCCCTTCCTGTTCAAGCAGCGTTTTCAATTCTGAAGCAGCTTTGTCTGTTATTTCTATCATCTACGCACCTCTTTTTTACTTTCCATACTTACAATATATTTATGTACTTTATTTCTTATAAGATGCCATCCGTTATAACTTACAGATAATTTCCTACAGATAATTTCCAAACGTTATATACTCTTGCATCTGGCGAATATAACGTTTATTATAAAATTGCGCTTTCCCCTGGAAAAGACATTTTCGCAGGAATCTGGAAGGGCAGAAACTGGACTCTTTTTCAAAGAATCCTGCTCTTCTGCAATATGTGTAAATATATTTTCTATCTTATATATTTATCATCCAATATTTTTTTACATTATTTTTTTACATTATTTATTTTACAGAATATTCATTTACAGAAATTCGGCATCTTCGTCAACAGGCTCCTCAAGAACTTTTGCATTATAAGCATTGATCTCCAGAGAGTTGCGTTTTCCCTTCACTTCCCAGAAAGGAATATATACAAGCTCCATGTCGAGCTGTATTTCTTCAGCCCTTGGGCTGAAACTCCTATGCTCATATATAACTGCCTGTCCTTCCGTATTGTTAAAATGTATTTCGCGTGTATTCTCTTCTATAATCAAACTCAGGAGAATCTTTTCTGCCTGTTTTTCATCTACGTTTGACCTTTTTAACTCATACGGCACGGCAGGAACCCTTGTAGGCACGGCAAGTCCTTCGATCTCCATCTCTTCTTTTGACTTATTTAGAGCATTAAGAAAGCCCTTTCCCTTTCCTTCGATATTCAGGACTTTTGATTTGAAGCGTTTTTCCGCTTCAACGCTATATCGGTATTTCCAGAAAGGCACAAACTTCAAAATTGCGTCTTTAGGATTGATTATATAGGGTTTTGCAATGATTATCGCCTGATTTTTAGAAATCCTTGGTTCCACAGACTGTATATTCAGCATTTCGTAAGATTCAATTTCTAGAGCCTCAACCTGTTCCGTTTTCCTTAAATCTTTTCTTCTCTCTAAGTTTCGTGTCAGGGGCTTAGTTTCAAAAGTATTCTTTTCGACCTCAGATTGCTGGTTAGGAAGGGGCAAGAGTTCCCTGTTAAAATAAGGCTCCTCTTTGAACTCTTTTTTTAGTTTCCAGTTTTCTATCGGCAATTCAAAAACTGGCTGCCTGTACAGACCTTTTGCTTTACTGACTGGTTGAGTCTCTGGTTCAAAAAAAGAAAGCTTTGATTTCTGTTCTAAATTTATAAGAACCGCTCTTCCAATTTGAAGAGCTAATTCATCCCTGTCCCAAATATAGATCCCAAGTTCAGCTGCATAATCAATTAACTTTTCAGACCCTTTCCGGGTTATCACATAGATCCCTGTACAGTCCCCTATTTTTTCGGAATAAGCTTTTATTTCCTCGCAATCTGGCTTTAGGGCACACCTGACGTAAGCCTGATGCCCATTTTTCTCCACAAGAATGTCACATTCTCTGGATATTGTGACGTTGTATCCTGAGGATTTGAAGATATCAAAAAGGATTTCTAAAAGGTCTTGCTTCATGATTCTCACTTTCTTATATCCTGCACGGCTAAAATAGTTTATGTTTACACCCGAAATATAATAATTTGACACTTTCTATTATATGCTGGCCTGTTCTTCTTTTGTGCCTTTTCTACACCTTTTTTCAAAGGTACAAATATTTAAGAAATCAAGCCCTAAATAGGTGTATGAGTGGCATCAGGTTTGGAGCAGATTCCTTTTCCACATATCACGATGGAATAAAGAAAGAGTGGATTGTAGGAAATGGACTCGGAGGATATGCCTCATCTACAATCATAGGGGCAGGAACAAGGACTTACCATGGGCTGCTCGTTGCCGCTCCAGAGAATCCTCCTGGAAGGTTTGTATTGCTTTCTTCCCTTGATGAGGAAATTTCGGTTAATGAGGAAGTATACCGGCTTGCAAGCCATAAATATCCAGATACTGTTTTTCCTGAAGGTTTTAACTACCTCTCCAAATTCATTTTAGCTCCTTTCCCTCTTTGGGTTTACCAGCCAGATGCCTTTACCGTGAAGAAAAAAGTCTTCACAATTCATGACAGCAATACAACCTGCATTCTCTATGATATCAGATCCAGAAGAGAGGGAGCTTTATTAAAGATTTTTCCGTTGGTAAACTCAAGAAACTTCCATTACACTGTTCGTTCAGGAGAACTTTCTTTCTCGCAGAAAGCCAGTCCTTCAGGAGTAGAACTGGAAAGCTCTAATGGTTTTACTTTCTCGCTTTCGTCCAATCTCCAGTATCATTCTGATCCAAAATGGTACTATAACTTTGAGTATGACACCGAAAAGCAAAGGGAACTCAATTTCCAGGAAGATAATTTCAATCCCGGTTATTTCGAAAGCGAACTCAAAATCGGAACTTCCCATTTTTTTATTGCCGCTTCAACAGAAGATATTTCTTCTCTAACGCTCGAGCAGGTTGAAGAATTTTATACAAGGGAAGTATACCGACAAAACCTCCTTGCCTTTAATTCAAGACTTACCGAGCCCTTTGCTCTTAAGCTTCTCAGAGCAGCAGATCCTTTTATAGTGAAAAACCCTTCTTCAGGTGAAAGTACGGTAATTGCAGGATACCACTGGTTTTCTGACTGGGGGCGGGACACCATGATCTCTATACCTGGCCTGCTTTTAATACCCCGTCGCTTTGAGGAGGCAAAATCTATTCTCAAAAACTTTTCCAGGCATTGTAAGAAAGGCCTGATCCCTAATGCTTTTCTTGCACTAGGAGGAGAACCAATTTATAATACCGTAGATGCTTCCCTCTGGTTTATTCACACTGTGGGCCGATATTTCGCGTATACGAAAGACTTCCTTTTCCTCTCGGATATCTGGGATACTGTAGATAGTATCATTGATAATTACCGTAAGGGCACAGACTTTGAAATCGGCATGGACTCAGATTACCTTATTCGACAGGGACCCCAGCTTACCTGGATGGATGCTAAAATCGGGGATTGGGCAATAACTCCAAGAGCAGGTAAAGCCTGTGAGATAAATGCTCTCTGGTACAATGCCCTGAAAACGGCCTCCAATTTGGGTACTCTTCTAGGTAAAAACGTTTCTTCATATGAAACTCTTGCAGCCGGTGTTGCTTCAAATTTTGAAAATGCCTTCTGGAACCCTGAAACTAATTGTCTCTTCGACCTTATATCTCAGGATGATGCAGGGCGCCAGGTTAAAGATCCTGCAATCCGCCCTAATCAGATCTTTGCAGTGGCCCTCCCTTATACCATGCTTTCCCCTGAGAAAGAAAAATCGATTGTAGATCGAGTTGAAAAAGATCTTTTGACCCCCTTTGGGCTTAGAACTCTTTCGAGGGATCATCCTTTATATAAAGGACAGTGTCGCGGAGACCCCGCGAGCAGAGATGCGGCCTACCACAATGGGACCGTCTGGCCCTGGCTCCTTGGCGCTTATGTGAAAGCCTACCGAAAGGTTCACAATTATTCTAAAGAAAGTCTTGAAGATATGCGAGCTCTTCTGCAGGGCTTTGATATACACCTGGAAACTGCAGGCATAGGCACTATTTCCGAAATCCTTGATGGTGACTATCCTTACACTCCGGGTGGCTGTATTGCTCAGGCCTGGAGTGTTGCCGAGATTTTCAGGGCGTATGTAGAGGATGTACTGGGAATTAAGCCCTGAAAGAAGGATTAGGTTTACTGGCGTTTTTCCTTCATGCCCTTAGAATCCAATTCCCTCTCTTTTTTTATACTAGTTCTACAATCTATCCTCCATGATTGATTTTGATGCTTTTAAATCCGAAAACGGTCTGATCCTTGCTGTTGTTCAGGACCAGTCTAACAGGGAGGTACTGATGTGTGCCTACATGAATCGAGAAGCCCTTGAGAAGACTGTAGAAACCGGAATTGCACATTTCTGGAGCCGGAGCAGGCAACAGTTGTGGAAAAAAGGTGAAACTTCAGGGCATATGCAGAAAGTAAAAGAGATCAGGATTGATTGCGATATGGATTCTCTTCTCCTTTTAGTGGAACAGACCGGAGGAGCCTGCCATATGGGGTACAGATCCTGCTTTTACCGGAATCTCGAGGGAAAAATTGTAGGGGAGAAAGTCTTCGAGCCGGGAGACGTTTATTAAGCTATTAAGTTTCGAAAATTGGTGGAGCGGCGAATACTCAGCCAGCTTTACCGGCTCCGACTCAAAACAAAAATCCTTATTTTATAATTGTGATGGGCTTGAATGTGTCGATTTTTAGCGTGAAAGTGCTTTCAAGTACTTTCATTTCTTTGTGCCTGTTATCTTTGTGCCTGTTATTCGAAGAATTTCGTGTTCGTTTAGGTCGGGCTTTGCCATTATAATAAAAAACTGTTTTTGAATCGAGAGGCTTTTTATTAAATCTCTTTTTCTTCGATGTTAAGTTTTATATTAAATTCAGTTCCGTTATCGCTTTTAAGCTCGATCCTTCCATCTAACTGATCTACCAGAATACTAACAAGCTGCAGACCAAGCGTGCTTGAGCTTTCTAAATCAATATTTTCGGAAATACCAACCCCATTATCTGAAACAATCAAAGTATATCTAGTACTTTTTCCGGTAAGTTCCTCTTTATTGTTCAGTTCATCTTTAGCCTCTTCACTAAATAGTTTAATTTGAATTGTACCCTTGTTGCTGCCTGAAAATGCATACTTGAAAGAATTTGAGACAAGCTCATTGACTATCATTCCTAATGGAACTGCAACATCTATGTCAAAGAAGACATCATTTTCAAGGTCCAGATCTAAGCTAATACCGGAATGTCCAACTCTGTAGGTCTGGAAAAGGGTTTCAGCAAGCTTCTGAAGGTATAATGAGAAATTTAATGTGTTGAGTCCACCACCCTCATGCAGTTCCTTATGAATAAATGCGATGGACATTACTCTGTTCTGGCTTTCCCTGAAAGCTTCAAAGACTTCATCACTATCTATATAATTTTTATTTCTGAATTTTTCAGCTGCAAGGTCCAGAAGAGAGGAGATGACCTGCAGGTTATTCTTGATTCTATGGTGGATTTCCTTTTTACGGGCAGTTTCAATTTTTGCAAGAGCTTCTTGAGCCTCTTTTTTTTCGGTAATATCTCTAAATATTATTGCAAATTGCCCTTTTTTAGTTCTATCAACTTGAGCAATGTACCACCTGCCTGTTACATTGTTAAAACTCTCAAACTGGATAGATGCTCCGGTCTGGTCAACTTTTTGATAAGCCTCAAACAGATGCTCTTTTTCATCAGGACACATTTCACGCCAGGTTTTACCAATTTGTGCTTCCCGCTCATTGCCTAAGATCCTTGCTCCAGCAGGGTTTATATCCAAAATTAATAAATCACAGAGTGTACCATGCTCATCATAGATTGCTTTGCAATTTGCAAAGCCTTCACTGATAGAATTGAATAAAGTTTGATACTGTTCTTTGCTCTTGCATAAAGCTTCTTCTGCTTTTTTACGCTCGGTTATGTCTCTGGCAATAACCGAGATGGCAGTCAGTTTTCCATGTATATCAAATACCGGAGAAAGAGCTACTGAAACGTTTATTTTTGTACCATCCTTTTTCAACCTTAATGTTTCGTAGTGGAGAACTCTCTTACCCTGTTTAATCTTGTCATTCAACTGCTTTATTTCTCCTTTGAGGTCCTCGGGCTCCAGTATTGATATATTTTTTCCCAGGGTCTCTTCAGCCAAGTAACCGTAAATTTGCTCTGCTCCTTTATTCCAGCTAGTAATTATACCTTCAAGGGAGTTGGTTATAATGGCATCGTTTGATGATTCCACAATATTCGCTAAGTTCCGAATTTTCTCTTCTGCCTGCTTGCGCTCGGTAATGTCACGACTGATGCCTACCAGCGCGACAGGGTTCCCCTGAGCATCGTGGACGAGCTTACGGCTGTCGCTAAACCAATGATACTCGCCGCTCTTAACTTTCCAGCGGTACTCGACGGTGCTGGGCGTGTCAATCCCGGCAGCCACAAGCTTTTGCTGGGATATCGAAAGATCACGATCTTGCGGGTGAACGCGCTCGTAGACTTCCTCGGCGGAAATATTGTTTATCTCCTCGGCGGTGAAGCCGGTCATTTCCACCTGAGCCGGACTCATAAGGACGTAGCTCCCCGTCTTCAGGTCAAGCATATTAATGCCGTCACGAGAGTTTTCAATGACTGTGCGGAACCGTTCCTCGCTCTCCCGCAACGCTTCTTCTGCCTGTTTGCGCTCGGTAATGTCTCTTACGATTATGCTCGCCTTTATACTCCCGTCGATATCTGTAAAGAGACCGGAAGAGATCTCAGCGATAAAAATAGATCCGTCTTTTCGTATGTATTTTAATTCAGCCTTTGCCTGACCCTTTAGCTCCCGTTCCTCAAGCGCAGCCTTAAGTCTTTCGTCCTTGACTACCAGACCCTCTCTTCCAGCTTTTATAACTTCGTCTTCAGTCATACCAAAGAGATTACAAGCTGTGGGGTTTGCAGAAAGAACAGTGCCATCGGGTTTGGTCAGCAAGATTCCGTCAAGGCTATTTTCATACAAAGACCGGTATCGTTCTTCGCTGGCGCGCAAAGCTTCTTCTGCTTTTTTACGTTCAGTAATATCCTGATCTGTTCCTCTTATTCGAACAGGTTTGTTTTCTTCATTAAAAGTGACTTCAGTGAGCCCATGGATTACTTTTTCCTCTCCGTTAGCTGAAATTATTCTAAACTCTATGAGGTTACCGGATTTTCCTCCTTTTAAAGCCCTCTTATAGGCATCAATTAAATAGTCTCGATCGCCTGGATGTATATAATTTAGAATTTCATCGAAAGAAATCTCGAATTCTTGAGGTTTAAGCCCAAAAATCCGGTACATTTCATCCGACCAATATATTTTGCCAGTTAAAAGATTCCAATCCCAGCTTCCGATATGAGCCATTTTTTGAGCTTCAGCAAGGCCTCTTTCGCTTTCCTTTAAGGAATTATAAGCCTTATTAAGCTCTGCTGTGCGCTGTTTTACAAGCTCTTCTAAATTATCGAGGGTTTCTTTCAGTCTAGCTTCCGCTTTTTTTCTCTCGGTTATAACCATAAATGCGGCAACACTGCCGCGCACCTTCCCATTTTCGTCGTGCAACGGGCTAGCTGATCCTATAGCTGTTATCCATTCCCCGTCTGGCAGTAGCACGTCTATTTCTTCGTCGCGTACATCGATATCTTTAAAAGCAGCTTTTTGCATGGGCAATTCATTTGCAGCTAATTCATGGCCATTATGGAAGTAACGCCGTATAGGTGTGGCATTAGCCGAGATATTTTCTCCTGTTTGAGCCTCACAGAGTTCATTTGCCATTCTGTTGCCGGTTATGTTATAGCACTGAGGGTCATGGCCAATCAGGATAGCAGCAGGCACGACTTCCATAATTGTCTCTATTTCTTCGGATCTCTGGCGAGTTTTTTCTTCCATCTGCTTGCGCTCGGTAATATCCATAAAAATTATTGCGATCTTCCTTTCCTCGAGACCGAATACATGAATATCAAAATGTTTATGCAGTAGCTGACTAAATACCTCAAAATGTGCTGACTTGCCTGTGAACACTAATTCTAAAGACTTTTCCACTTGTTTGGTGTTCACATTGGGGAACACTTCCAGCATAGTACTGCCCAATATTTGTTCCCTCTTTATACCTGTATTACGTTCAAAAGCAGGATTCACCTCAAGATAACGATAGTCATAGGGCTTACCATCTTTATTATAGATTATCTCTGCAAGGATGAAACCCTCGGTCATATTTGTGAAGAGCGTACGATAACGTTCCTCACTTTTTCGAAGAGCATCTTCAGCTGTTTTTCGTTTTGTAATGTCTCTGATGATTGCGTATGCTTTAAAAAAGCCATTTTTATCTTTAAAAATCCCAGTTGATACCTCTCCCGGAAATATTGTGCCATCCTTCCGTCTGAAATTAATCTCTCCCTTAAACTTGCCGGTTCTGGCCCTCTCCTCTAGATGAAGCTCAAGTCCTGGATCCTGTGCATCCACAAGTCCATTCCTTCCAGCTTTGATAATTTCTTCCTCGGTCATTCCAAAAATCTTACAGGCAGATGGATTGGCTGCATAAATGGTTCCATCGAGCAATGCGAGAATAATGGCATCAATGCTGTTCTCAAAGAAAACCCTGTACTTTTCCTCGCTCTCTCTAAGCGCCTCTCCTACATGACTGAGCCCTTTAGCTTCCTCAAGGCGCGCTTTCAGGCGCTGTAATTCTTCTTGTAAGGAATGATTCTCTTCTGTCAGGTCACGATTCTTATCTAACAGTGCCTGATATGATATAGGCTCCTCATCTTTTGCCTCATTAGGAATCATATTTACAACATCCTATTATCAGGGTATACTTCCTACTCAGCAGGTATAGGCTCGATTAGGTACAGGTCTATCTTCATTTTACTTTGCGCTTTTAATATAATTTTTATCATTTGAGCCTGAAGAGGATATTCTTTTATTGGATGCGCCCTTCCCCACAACTTTTGGAACTGATCGATTATAGCCAATAGGCTCTGAGATATGGAAAGCATTCCTTTCTCCAGGTAGGTATCAAAAAATAAGCTCTTTTGCTTTTTTCTTCCGGGACTTGATCATTTAGGCACAAAGCCAGTTAATTCTTTAGTCATGCCTTAAAGGAAGTGACTCTCTCCATCAAATCTTCCTTGCCTAGTAGAACTGGCAGAAGTGAATTGTTAAGCTAATACCCAGACCCATTTTTATAAAATTACCCACATATTATTTTTTAGAAAAATAATAATTGAAAGTCAATTGTAAAAAGTAATATATATTTGTTTACAAATAAAAAATCTAACAATTCAAAAGGAACTCATACATTTCGGCAAAAGAGAATTTAACTGATGGATAACTGCTATTCTTAAAATTCAGCATGCGAGGAAAAACCATCTGATATCTTTTACAACTCTCATTTTTATTCAAACAAGATACACGCCAACCAGCTATTAAGAACTAATTTATAATTTCACAAAAGTTTTCTTATATATACTTTCCAACTCTATATCCCCTTATATGGCTGAAGATAAACGGATATGGAGGATCGTTCCAGATACAAGTGTAATTATTGATGGGAGGCTTTCCTCCCGAATTAGAAGCGGGGATTTCAGGGGTGCTGAAATTATTATTCCTGAAGCCGTGGTATCGGAACTTGAAGCCCAGGCAAACAAGGGTAGGGAAATAGGTTTCAAAGGGCTCGATGAGCTTCTGGAACTACGCAAGCTGGCAGACAGGGATGAAATTCTCCTCCAATTCAGCGGGGTTCAGCCCACTCTTGAGGAGATTAAACTGTCTAAAGAAGGTAGAGTAGATGCTCTTATCCGAAGTACGGCTATTGAGGTTGGAGGGCTTTTTGTAAGCGAAGACAGGGTACAATCTCTTATAGCTAAAGCAAAAGGGCTTAACGTCGAATACATGTATCCTAAAACTCTGGATCCATCCAAACTCCCACCCCTCAAAGTAGAGCATTTTTTCACTGAAGATACGATGTCCGTACATCTTAAAAATGGGGTCCCCCCTATGGCCAAGAAAGGTCCTGTAGGGAATATACATTATGTAAAGATCCGTGACGAGCCTGCTACTTCTCAGGAGCTTTCCAGTATCTCAAGAGAACTTATTGAAAGGGCGAGGTTGGATCCCGAATCTTTTATCGAGATGTCTTCCAGTGGAGCGACTGTCCTGCAAATCCGAAACATGCGAGTTGCAATTGCTCACCCGCCTTTTTCCGATGATATGGAAATTACGGTTATCAGGCCAACTGTGGTTGTGGACCTTGAGCACTATCGGCTTAGCGATAAACTCAAAGAACGGATTGTAAGCCAGCGCGGAATTCTTATCGCCGGTCCACCCGGTGCTGGAAAGTCTACTTTTGCAGCCGGAGTTGCCCGATACCTGAATGACCACGGGCAGGTGGTCAAAACCATGGAATCTCCTAGAGACCTGCAGGTCCCTCCTGAAATCACCCAGTATTCGCCTCTGAATGGCAGGATGGAAAATACCGCGGATCTTTTGCTTCTGGTCAGGCCGGATTATACCATCTATGACGAAGTCCGGAAGACCGGTGATTTTCTGATTTTTGCAGATATGCGGCTTGCGGGCGTGGGAATGATTGGAGTAGTACACGCAACAAGGGCAGTAGACGCAATTCAACGCCTGATTGGAAGGGTTGAACTTGGTGTGATCCCCCAGGTTGTAGATACCGTTATTTTTATTGATAAAGGAGAAGTTGCAAAGGTTCTGGTGCTTGAATTTACTGTTAAAGTTCCTCATGGAATGACGGAACAGGATCTTGCAAGACCGGTAATTATTATTGCAGATTTTGAGACCGGAAAAGTCGAATATGAAATTTATACTTATGGAGAACAGGTTGTAGTCATGCCAATAGGGCCTTCTACCGAACTCAGAAAACCTGCCTGGAAGCTTGCGGGAGAAGAAATAAGGAATGTTATTGGCAGGTATGCATCCGGTCCTGTCGAGGTGGAACTGGTTTCAGACGACAGTGCAATCGTAAAAGTTCGGGAAAGTGAGGTGCGGAAAGTTATTGGCAAAGGTGGAAACGTAATTGACCGGATCGAAAATCTCCTTGGATTGCATATTGATGTAAGAGAGCTGGAGGCCGAAGCTCCAAGAGCCGCAAAAGGCCGGAAATACGGAGCTGAAAGCAGAGCTCCTCGAGAGAAACAAAGAATATCCAGCTTTGAGGAAGTGCCAACAGTTTCTTCGGTCCATCCTTTCATAGAAAGAAATAAGAAACATCTTATTCTCGGGGCACCGGAGCTTGCAGGAAAGGATGTGGAAGTCTATATCGAAGACGAGTATCTCTTCAGTGCAACGATAAGCCGACACGGAGAAGTGAAACTCAGGGCAAACTCGGACCTTGCAGCCGATATTATGGAAGCTCAGGACAGGGGAGAGCCTATTGAAATCAGGCTGATCTGATCTCCTGGTTTCTCCTTTCAAGCATTTTTTACTTTTTATCCCTAATTTGACAGATTCTGCTAATTAATACAGTATTTTCTTACACAAAACACATCGTATCGACACATTACATTTCGGTAAAATTAAAAACGTCAGTAAATCATAAGGCGTAAGACAAAACTTTGAATTGCATATGAAAACAGAAGCATGAAGCCCATCTAGACATTAAAAAATGTATGCTTCTGTCAAATTTGGGTTTTATTATTCTTCTTTGGCATGAAAGTGCTTTCAAGTACTTTCATTTCTTTGTGTCTGTTATTCGAAGAATTTCATGTTCATTTTTAATTCTTCTTTTTTCTTTTCTTCCTTTTACTTCTTTTTTACTGCTGGCTTTATTTTACTAGTTTTAATACTTTTTAGTTTTAATACAGTTTTTGTTTTAAGATCAATTCTTTGGAAGATTATTTATACTGTATAATAAGTCTTTGTAGTAGAAATTCATAGGGGTTATGGTAAATTGGATAAATTACATCAGGCAGAGCCAGAAATAAGGGAGGATTTGCAGGGAAGGATTGAGGTTTTTGACCCGAGCACAGGGGGTTTCAAAAAAAGATTTGAGATATTTGAGACATGCTTTTGTATGGAAGTCCCCCATGCACTACAGACTGACCAAAAATTCTCAGGAAAATTCTCAGGAGTTTTCCCCGAGGAAAATACAGGAAGTATTATTTCAGGCTGCTCTTCAATTGCAGGCTCTTCAATTATTCCACAGGTGCCTTCAGTTTCTCCTGAATTTTCTGTTCGAGGAAATCCTTTTCTTCTTGACATGGCTACGTCAGTTTCGGATGGAAATATTTCGAGCTTCGGATCCATTGCGGTACTTCCTTCTGACGAGAACTCAAATCTTTCTACAGATCCTATAGATAGTTCCTCTGGGATTTCCGGAACCAGTTATAAAATCAGGAGCATAAACGAAGCTTTTTCAAGCGTATCTGAAAGTCTCCGTTCTCTTCAGGCAGCTATATCTGAACTGTCAAATTTTACTCATACCAATCTCAAACTTGAAATTAAAAAATTAGATATGGAGCTTCGTAATTTCAAGGCTCAAGAAGATACAAAAAATGCATATATAAAAGAACTCGAGTCCCGTATAGAAATCCTTGAGAACCAGAATATGCTAACCCTGGGATCTATGAAAATCCTTTTTGAGATCTCAGGAGTTGCAAGCTCTTTAGCTCTTTTTTTATCGGATTTCTTATCTGGTCAGGTCGATGGGATGTCATAAGGTCTCCTTATTTCTCCATCGGGCTTGCCGTGCTTATGGCAGGAGCCGTTTTCATGAAGTTTTATATAGCCAACCGAAGTAGGAAAACACTGACAGACAGTTTCTGAATTAGAAAAGGAAAAATGTGTGTATTTAGATTGAATTTAGAAATATTTGTTTTCTTGATTCAGTCAAGGTTCTATTAATAGCAAGTCTCAATGGTAGATCTCTAAAAATATTTATATTATTGCTTCATTTATTTATGCAGTTTTCTTTTTTATAGGGAGAGATCATGATAGAATTGGCCAAAGCTCTTATTCTGGGGTTTACAGTAGGCATATCTGCAGCCATTATTCCAGGGCCCATGATGTTCGCAGCGATTGCGGCGTCTATTAAGAACGGCTGGAGAGCAGGGCCTTTAATTTTCATAGGACATGCCCTAGTAGAGCTGGCCATTTTCGTGGTTATACTCATAGGCGCATCTTCTTTTCTAGGAGAAACGGTCATTACATACCTGGCCACAATAGGCGGTTTGATTATGTTGCTTTCCGGGCTGGTAATGATAAAAAGTGCAAAAGAGACTTCTACAATGGAGATTCCCATTTCGGTCAGTGGCCTAAATTCATCTTCGGGATCTGCAAGAATTATAACCTCTGTATTGAAACTTTTCTCAGGCCCGGTATCTGCAGGAATTATAACTTCTGCACTGAACCCTTTTTTCGTTATATGGTGGCTGACCGCAGGCAGTGCCATTGTCCTTCAGGAATACCTGATAGGCATATCTGTAGTCACTGCGTTTCTTCTCGGCCACTGGATAGCAGACTTTGGGTTCCTTGTAGCGGTATCCTCGTCCTTTTCACAGGGAAACAGGGTTCTATCACAGCGTACACATGAAATAATGGTATACTTATGCGGTGGCTTTATGGCTTTTTTTGGCCTGTGGTTCATAATATATAACAGTAGTATCGCTGCAATGATCTGAATTTGGCTTTGTAGCAATCTTCTAAGCGCCTGTCCAGATCCAATATGCGGTATTGCATGAGAGGGCATTTCAATGAAATTATAATTTTATTGTTTTGTATGATTAGAAAAATATTGTTTTGCATAATTGGAGAAAAAGGAAGGCCAGAAAATACTGAAAAGCCTCTAATTTCAGGAGTAAAAAAGTCTCTAATTTCGGGAGTAAAATGTTGTGACAAAAGCAGCAGCTAAAACAGGAGTAAGTCCAACAGCGCTAATTGCTATTGAGCAATATTTTCCAGTGAAGCAACGCATTATCGAGGATGACCTAGCATATCGTATACTGCCATTCGGCGCAAGGGCGTTAGTATGGCTAGCGCGGCCTGATTGGGTCAGAAGCTGGTTGATCCACGTGACCGAAAAAGATTCTCCTGGCATCTGGGGCAGTTTGGTGTGCAGAAAGCGGTATATAGATGAGAAACTAATCGATTTGAGCAATCAGATTGAAGCGGTAGTGAATCTGGGTGCAGGATTTGATACCCGAGCATATCGTTTACCTGTTTTATATGATATACCTGTTTGGGAGGTCGATCAACTTGAAAACATCAAAGCCAAGCAGAACCGACTTTGTAAGGTGTTTGGAAAGATTCCTTCAAATGTTAAACTTGTTGCAATAGACCTCGACCTCGAAGATCCTGGAGCCATACTGGAATCATATGGTTACTCTACGGATAAGCGGACCTTTTTCATATTGGAAGCTCTCACCCAATATCTAACAGATAAAGGCATCAGAACAACTTTTAATTTTTTGGCTAAGGCTTCACGTGGTAGCCGTCTTGCTTTCACATATATTCGCAAGGACTTTCTAGATGGGCGAGTCATGTATGGCATGGAGAATTTCTACAAAAAGTACGTGGTAAAAGATAAGATCTGGCTTTTCGGGATGGATCCAGATGCGTGGCCGAACTTTCTAAATGAATATGGTTGGCAGGTAATCGAGGACGTGGGTTACGATGAAATGGCCGAGAAATATATCAAACCTGCTGGTCGGATACTTGCCTCAACCCCGATAGAGCGAATGGTCTACGCGGAAAAATCATAAGAATTTTTTAAGACAACACCGATTTTTTATTTTGTTTATTTTTCTTGTTTCAATGCTGGGAATGGGTTGTACTGGATCCTGTAGTGAAAAAGTTTCAGACCTTGCCGAAGACGATTCAGATATTCCGGAGCCGACTAAAGTAAAATATGAAGAAATTGTTTCATCTACAAAGGTCTATAAAATTGGCGATACATGCTCAGATAACCTGACAAAATAACTGTCAACGGAAAAAGATATGCAAATTCAATCAACGAAAAAAATGATGAATCTCACGTGGTTCAGGCGGAAAGTGGGTTTGAGTATCTAATCCAGACATCACTCTGGAAAACATAAGTCCAAATCGATCAAGAAGTTACGCTGCGTATTGGCATTATAACTGCGTATTGGCATTATAAGATACTCAGCCCTGAAGGGTATACTTACGAAAAGGATAACAATGCTAGTTCTGCCTTATCAAAAAAATTAGATGGGGCTGACTTAATGCCTGGTACTAAATGCCGCGGGTAAGTGCCGTTCAAAGTCCCTATCGATGCGGAAGATTTACAAAGAAGGCTGAATATCTTGAGCCCGTCACCTTATATATCTGCCTAGCCGCAGCAACTCAAGAGAGATGTAATTAGATCATGAGCAAAATAAGAGCTAATAAAAAAATTTGATGCGAGGGTTCGATTTGAACGCACGAACTCTTACGAGACCAGGCTCTGAATCTGGCGCCTTTACCTGTCTTCTTGATGCACTCAGAAGAAAATGTAGGGTAATAATATTTATACCTGCTTTCGGCAGGTGCGACAAGAAGCTATACTACGAATTGCGTCCCTACGCTACCTTTTCCATTTGAGGTAATCCTATTGTGACATGCATAAATGGTAACGTTTGTGTGTGAAGCTCACAAGACAATATCAAGAAATCAAGGAGCCTGACTTTGACAATTGGTTAGGATAAGGATACTATGAAGAACATAAAGTGAACCGTCGTAAAAATCGTGAAGTAGAATGAGCGGAAACGGGTTGATACGCTTAAACCA